>JAZBPI010000179.1:0-2737 GCA_036351555.1 Pseudomonadales bacterium | reverse complement strand
TGCTCGAACTGGCGCATGTTGCTGCATTCACGGAAACCGAGCGGGGCGAGCGCGTCCCGCAGCGACTTCCGCCCGGCTGCCGTGACGAAGTCCAGATCACGGCTCAGGTAAGGGTTGTCTGCGTACATCATGACCGCGCCTCCACCCGAAAGCGTCGCCACGATCCCGGCCGCCTCGAGGGCCTGACTGACGATCGCCGCCAGCGCATCGACCGGCGTATCCGGTCCGAGCTCGGGAATGGTCACAGCGACTTTCCCGCACGACGGGGACGCTGTCGCTGTCGGAAGTACCGACGCTGGTCTTCCTCGGGGAGCAGATCGAGTTCTGCGCTCAGGAAATTGCGCAGATTGCGCACCGTCGGATTGCGCTCGTTGAAGGCATAGAGGCGCGTTCGGCCCACAGTCCTGCTGATGAGCACACCGCTGCCCTCCAGGCGCTTGAGCTGCCGCTGGACCATGTTGAGGCCGAGCCCGTAGGTGGTCGAGATTCTGAGGGCATGACCTTCGCCGTAGGCCTGGATGAAGAGCAGCACCCAGGCGGCGCTTCGATTGCCGAGAATCGCCTCGAGGACAGGATTCATGACGGCCTCGTCTACTGGCCGAAAGCCCAGCATTACTCATGAAAGGGGTGATATTACCCCTATCATGAGTATTTCTGAAGTGAAGTCTGAACGCGCATGACGTCGGAGTCTTCGTCGTGGGAACACGCTTCAGCGGCGACCGGCAAGCGCCTCGCAAGATCCATCGCCGCTGAAGCTGGCTCGCACAGCGGGGTTGGCGTCTGCACTGTGGGAGCACGCTTCAGCGGCGACCGGGTCAGTAGCGCAGCGACAGGCAGCTGAGGCCGCCGTCGAGCTTGCGGAATTCGGAGGTGTCGACGTCGATGACGTCGTAGCCGAGGCCGCGGATCCGCGAGCGGGTGCGGGGGAAGCCTTCGGGGACGAGCACGGTGCCGTTCACCCACAGGGAGTTCGCGGCGTAGGCCTCCTCTTCGGGGATCTCGATGCGGGTGAAGCCGGCGAAGGCCGGTGCGTCGACGAACTCGCCGCACACGAGCAGGGTGTCGTCGAGGGCGTTCACGCCGGTCTTCAGGTGCAGCATCTCGCGCATGGGCACGGTGCTGGCGCCGTAGCCGTGGCGCTCGAGGATGGCGACGAGCTGCGCGGCGCCTTCGGCGTTGGTGCGCGCCGACAGGCCGATGAAGAAGTGCTCGCCCACCTGCATGACGTCGCCTGCGTCGAGGGTGCCCGGCGCCTCGATGGTCTCGATCACGGCGAAGCGCGCCTCGAGCACCGGGCGCATGTGCGCGGCCTCCTCGCGGCGGCTCTCGGCCCCGGGGCGCGTCACCACGGCGCAGCGCGGCGTGAGCAACGCGGTATCCTCCACGAAGGTGGCATCGGGGAAGTCCGCCAGTGCGGGCAGCTCGGTGACCTCGAGGCCGCAGGCACGCAGCGCCGCCGTGTAGGCGGCATGCTGCTCCAGGGCCCGCCCCACGTCGGGGCGGCCGAGCGATGCGGCGGTGAGGCCCTCCACGAGGGCCGCGGACGGGGGACGAACGATCGCGTGCGTGAACACCAGCTGCCCTGCCTGTGTCGGACCTCGAGAAACCCTGCCCGGCCCGAGCGGGCCGGTGCGGACGCCGCGCGGATGATAGCGCACTGTCTTGCCGGCGCCGCTCGCGGCACCCCCCCGGTTCACGCGTCCGGGGCCCGCCCGTGAGCCCGGTGCTGCGCTTCGCCCTGCCGTCGGCGCTCGGCGCCCTGCTGTTCCTCACCCCCGTGCCCTTCGCCGGCGGCCAGCAGATCGGCGTCGGCGTGATCGCCAACGGCCTGCGCGCGGGCGTCGGCGAGGCCATGCCCTTCCTCATCAACGGGCTCTTCCTCGCCTCGGCGACGCTGTCCTGCATCGCCACCTTCTTCCAGCCGGACTGGCTCGTGAAGCAGGGCGTGCTGCATCGGGTGTTCATCACCACGGCGCCCTGGCTCACGCTGCGCGTCCTCGCCGGGGTGCTGAGCACCCTGGTCGCCTGGCAACTCGGGCCCGACTGGATCATCGGCGCGGACACCGGGCAGGTGGCCTACGTGGAGCTCGCCGGGCTCATCTTCTGCATCATGCTCGTGGCGAACTTCCTCCTGCCCCTGCTCACGGACTTCGGCTTCCTCGACTTCGTCGGCACCCTGCTCACGCGCGCCTTCGATCGCGCCTTCCGCCTGCCGGGCCGCGCGGCGCTCGATGCGGTGACCTCCTGGGTGGGCGACTCCTCCGTGGGCGCGCTGCTCACGATCCGCCAGTACGAGGCGGGCCACTACACGGCGCGGGAAGCAGCGGCCGTGGTGACGAACTTCTCCGCCGTCTCCCTGCCCTTCTGCGTGGTGATCGTGCAGCTCGCGAAGCTCGACGATCTCTTCTTCACCTTCTATCTGACGACCATCGTCTGCGGCGTGGTCTGCGCCCTGGTGACGCCGCGCCTGCCGCCCCTGTCGCGCATCGGCAACACGCGCTTCGCGGGCTTCGACGGCGAGGCGCCCGCCATGGAGGCCGCCCCTGCGCCGACGGCGGCGCCCGTGGATGAGCCCGAGGGCGTCTTCGCCCGCGCCTGGTCCCGCGCCCTCGCCGCCGCCGTGCGCGGGCCCACGCCGGGGCAGATCGTCCGCCATGCGGGCCACACCATTCTCGACATCTACGTGGCCGTGCTGCCGGCGGCCATGACCATCGAGTTCCTCGCCCTGGTGATCGTG
>JAZBPI010000178.1:0-10103 GCA_036351555.1 Pseudomonadales bacterium | reverse complement strand
GCGCAGGCCCTGAGCATCGCGGGGTGAGACGCATCGATCCGATCGGCAGGTCGGGGGCGATGCGATGCGGTCGCAAGCAGGCCGCGCGTCAGGGGGATGGCAGCGCGACGCAGTCGACGATCTGCCGCCACGAACCTTGGTTCCGGCACCCGCGCCCGGCAGGCCCGGAATCCGGAACCGTTGCCCGCGATGGGGCCCTCGATCCCGCGCAGGGCGTCGGTCGGGGGGCCGGCGTCCGCAGCGTCCGGCCCCAGGAACCCCCGATCGGAACCGCAGGGCCGAACGGCTATCCTTGCCGACTCGGTGAATGGCACGCGAGCCACGCATGAAACGGATTCCTGCTCTGCTCTTCGCGAGCATGCTCGTCAGCAAGGTCGTCGCTGCCGCACCCGCACCCGTGGACGGCAGCCTCCTCACCTGGCGAGGCGAGCAGCAGCTGAATGCCTATCGGTCCATGGCAGAGCTGGCCCCCACTCGGCCGCTCGAGGCGGGGGCCGCGCACTTCGGCTTCGTCGAGGCCCCCGAGGATCTGGACGCGGTCCGCTTTCCCGTCGCGGGCGAGCCGATGGACATCGCGTCCTACATGGCACGCGATCGCGTGGCCGGACTCATCGCGGTGCGCGACGGCGAGGTCCGCTTCGAGCGCTACGGTCTCGGCAACGATCGCAGGAGCCGCTGGATCTCCTTCTCCGTGGCCAAGTCGGTGTCGTCCATGATGCTCGGCGCGGCGATCCAGGATGGCTACATCCGCAGCGTGGACGACCCGGTGACGGACTATCTGCCTCAGCTCCGCGGCACGGCCTACGGACGCACCCGGATTCGCGACGTGCTGCACATGTCCTCCGGAGTTGGCTGGAACGAGGACTATGCCGATCCTGCCTCCGACGTCAGCCGCGCCGGCGGCCTCAACGCACTCGCCCTCTATGCCTATCTCGACGCACTGCCCGCCACGAACGCACCGGGTGCCGTCTTCAACTACAACACGGGCGAGACCAACCTGATCGGCGGCATCCTGCGCGCCGCCGTGGGCGACAACCTCGCGCACTACACCTCGCGCAAGCTCTGGAGACCCTTCATGGAGTCGGACGCGACCTGGATGGCCGATGGCGCCTACGAGGTCGAACTGGGCGGCTGCTGCATCAACGCCACGCTGCGCGACTACGCGCGCATCGGGCAGTTCGCGCTGGACGATGGCGTCCTGCCGGACGGGACGCGGGTGCTGCCGGAGGGCTGGATGAAGGCGTCGACGACGCCCTCTCCGGCCTACGATGGCTACGGCTATCAGTGGTGGCTGCTGCCGGACGGCAACTTCGCGGCGCTCGGCATCTTCGGTCAGATGATCTGGATCTCGCCCGCGACACGCACGATCATCGCGGCGCACGGCGCCTGGCCCACGGCTGTGGGAGAGACCCTCGAAGCCAGCCAGTTCGCCATGGCACGGGCCATCGACGAAGCGCTCACGCCCTGATGATCGCGCGAAGGCGCGGACCGCAGGCAGGGGCCCACGCCGGCGGGCGCGCCGCCCTGAAGAGACCCGGCAGCGCTGCGCCTGCGGCCGATGCATCACGACATTCGAAACAGGCCTCGATTCCATGACACCGACTCAGCCGACGACCTCGATGTGCCGCGCGGGCGGACGCCGCTGGGCGGCCTCGCTGATCACCCTGCTCGCGATCGCCCCGCTGGGCCTTGCCGCCGCGGCGCAGGAGGATCCGGCAGCACCCCTCGTCGAGCTCGAGTCCGTCGCCTGGATCCACGGCGCGGCAGATTGCGAGGCGGCGCGCGCGGCGCCGGCCTACACCGAATGGCAGCAGCTTCGCTATCAGCGAGACACCTGGATCTTCCGCCAGCACAAGTGCGAGAACTACGAAGGCCCCTTCGTCTATCTCTTCGTGGGCACGGAGCAGGCACTGCTCATCGATACCGGCGCCACCCGGGCGGGCGGTGACTCTCTGCTGCGCAGGGTCCGCGCCCTCACCGATGTCCCGCTCACGGTGGCCCATTCCCACGGCCATGGCGACCATCGGCAGGGCGACGCGGCCTTCGCCGATGCGCCGGACGTGACCCTCGTGGGCATCGGCCCGCGCGCCGTCGAGGCCTTCTTCGGCTTCCCGGACTGGCCGCACACTGCGATTCCCCTCGACCTGGGTGACCGCACGATCGAGATCCTGCCGATTCCCGGTCATGCGGACGACGATCTCGCCTTCTTCGATCCGGTCTCGGGTTTCCTGGTCACGGGGGACACGCTCTACCCGGGACGGCTGTACATCAGCGACTGGGCGCAGTACCGCGCCAGCACTGCGCGCCTGGCGGCCTGGGCAGCCGACCGCCCCGTGACTCGGGTGATGGGGACGCACATCGAGATGAGCAGCACAGCGAACATCGACTATCCGATCGGAACCACACACCAGCCGGACGAGCACCGCCTGCCCCTGGCACCGGCGGACATCGTCAGGCTGGCGGACGCCGCCGCTGCGATGGAGGTGCCGGCACGGACCTACCTGGAGGACTTCATCATCTGGCCGAGATCCTGACGCCGCGACCCGGGCGCCCGTTTCCGGCTAGCTGAAGTCGACCCGCTGGTAGCCGTCCCGGGCCGCCTGCTGGATCATGCGCGTGTACTTCGGCGCCGGTCCGAAGTAGGCCTGATGACGGATGCGTCCGGCCTCGTGGCCCGCCACGTTCGAGTTGTATCCCGTGAACCAGCCCTTGCTCGTCTTCAGCAGGACCCGATCGTAGGCCCGGGTCACCTCGTCCGCCCACTCCTGCTCACCCGCGCCCTGCACCTCGAAGCGCGTACAGCCTCGAGCCCGGGCGTGCGCGAGGAAATCCGTCACCCAGTTCACGCCGCCTTCGATGGCACGCGGAAAGTTGGTGGACCCGGAGATGCTCTGCGGACCCGCGACCATGAGCAGATTGGGAAATCCGTGGGTCATGAGCCCGAACCAGGTACGCGGGCCGTCCTGCCAGACATCGCGCAGGGACCGGCCTCCGGTCCCGCGAACGTCCAAGTGATCGAAAGCGCCCGTGATGGCGTCGAACCCGGTCGCATAGACGATCAGGTCGAGCCCATGGTGCTCGGCGCTCGTCTGGATGCCCGTGGGGGTGACGCACTCGATCGGTGTTTCCGAGAGGTCCACGAGGCGCACGTTCGGCCGGTTGAAGACCTCGAAATAGTGCGTCTCGAGGGGCAGGCGCTGCATACCGAACCCATGGTCCCGCGGTATCAGTTTCTCGGCGATCGCGGGATCCCTCACGCGCCCGCGGATCCGATTCGCCACGTACTCCGAGATCTCCCGGTTGGCCTGCGGATCCGAGAAGATCTCGACGAAGTTCGACTGGAGGATCGCGAAGCCTGGCCGTTCGTAGAGCTCGTCCCAGAAGGCGATACGCTCCTCGCGCGTCAGGTTCGCGAAGCCGCGCCGATCCGGCACATGCTCGAAGCCACCGGGCGAGGCTGCGCAGTTCGCGAAGATCTCGTCGTAGCGCGCCCGGATCTCCTCCATCTCCGCCTCGGAGATCGGACCGTTGTTGAGCGGGGCACTCCAGTTCGGCCGCCGCTGGAAGACCCTGAGCTCACCGACCTTGTCGGCGATCTCCGCGATGACCTGGATGCCCGTCGCACCGGTGCCGACCACGCCCACGCGGCGTCCCGCGAGGGGCACCGGCTCCTTCGGCCACCAGTAGGTGTGGAAGGCGTCGCCTGTGAAGCTGTCCATGCCGGGATAGCGCGGCAGCGTCGGGGTCGACAGGACGCCGACGCAGCTGATCACGACGCGGGCGCTGTACCGCAGGCCGTCGGCGAGGGAGAGGTGCCAGAGGCGGGCATCCTCGTCCCAGCGCATCGCCTCCACGCGCGCACGGAAGCGCATGTGTCGTCGCAGGTCGAACTTGTCGGCGACGAAGTTCAGATAGCGGAGATTCTCGGGCTGCGGGGAGAAACGCTCCTTCCAGTGCCACTCCTCGAGAAGCTCCCGGGAGAAGGAATAGCCGTAGGTGTAACTCTCCGAATCGAAACGGGCACCGGGATAGCGGTTGCGATACCAGGTGCCGCCCAGGTCGTCGTCTGCCTCGAGCACGACGGCATCGATGCCGAGATCGACCAGGCGCTTGATCTGATAGATGCCGGACACTCCGGCGCCGATGACGATCACCTCGTGGTGTCGCGTCTCACTCATGAGCTGGGTCCTGCCTCTCCCGCGGACTGCGCACGACATGGTGCCGCAACGGAACGAGCCTGTCCGCAGCACCTCCGGAGCGCGCGGGCCGCCCCCTCGTCCAGACGGTGGTTCCGACGCGCCCCACCCGGATCCGCCTCAGGGACCTTCACAGGACGCGAAACAGACAGAGCTCGCAGGTCGATCCTTCCTTGCGGATGTAGTCGTCCCTTCGTCGGGTGATGCCCTCGATCCCACCGCGCTCGACGAGCGCGTCGATCACGCCGGCGTAGTCGAGGGCATCCCAGGCCTCGCTGCGCACGGTGAAACAGAGTAGACCGCCCGGCGCCACCACCCGCACCAGTTCCCTGATGGCGTCCGGGCCGACGTGCGCCAGCGTGAGCGTGCCGACGCAGATGCAGGCGCCATAGGCGCCGTCCGCGAAGGGGATCGGCGCATTGAGATCACCCTGCAGCAGCCTGCGGTAGACACCCTTCTCCCGCGCCAGCGCGAGCATCTCCGACGAGTAGTCGATGCCGTCGATGGAGGTGCATCCAGCGCGGTGCAGCCGTGCGCCGACGAGGCCCGTTCCGCAGCCGGCATCGAGGATCGTGGCCGTACGATCCGTCAATGTGCCCAGCAGCAGTTCGACCGCGAGTGCAGGCGCGACGTACCCCTGGTCGTCGACCAGATCCCGTTCGTAGTCCGTCGCCCACTCACCGTAGACGGCCGCGAGCGCTTCGCTGCTCGTCGCTTCGAGGACGCGGTCGTGGATCTCCATGCGTTTGCTCAAGGTGCGTTTCCTCGCTCCTGCCGATCCTGCGCCGCACCCTAACAGCCCTGCCGTCGCGTCGCGCACCGACTCACTGAACGCCCTGCAGCGCGCCATGGCTGCGAAGGACTTCGAGCACCGCATCGCGCGGGAGGGCCTCGAGGCGCCCTCGCGTACTCGAGACGGTCGTCGCCGCGAAGAGGGCGTTGAGGATCGCTTCCTCCGTGGCCTCAGCAGCGGCCGCGAACAGCGGCGATGTCGCCTCGGAGCCCAGGACCGGCCGCGACAAAGGGCGGCGCGCCGAGCGCGGCAGGCGAGTCTCGGGGTGCGTGGAGAAGGCGATCACGTAGTCGCCGGAGCCGTTGCCGGCGTAGGAACCGGTGCGCGCCAGCCCCATGATCGCGCGCGCCGCGACCCGATCGAGGCCGCGCACCGTGAGCGGTGCATCAGTGGCCACCACGATCATGATGGAGCCGTCGTCCCTGTCCTGATCGACCTCGAGCGCACCCTCGAAGGGATCGCGATCCAGCGCGCGCCAGACCGGCACGCCGGCGATCGTCAGATAGCCGCCGAAATTCGTCTGCACGAGCACGCCGATCCGCCAGCCGCCGAGCGCCTCGGGCAGGACCCGCGAGCTGGTCCCGATGCCACCCTTGTAGGAAAAGGCCTGGGTGCCCGTCCCGGCGCCGACGCTGCCCTCCATCACCGGCCCGCTCGTTGCGGCTGCAAGCGCCGCGAAGACCTCGTCCCGACCGATGGGGTTCGCCCACATGTCGTTGAGCCGTGCGTCGTTGGTCTCGCCCACGACGGGATTCACCGTGTGCTCGCCCATGCCCGGTTGTTCATAGACCCACTCCTTGAGCGCATCCGCCGCCCGCCAGACACAGAGGGTGCAGGTGAGCAGGATCGGCGTCTCGATCTCGCCGAGCTCGCGGATCTGGGTTGAGCCCGTCACCTTGCCGTAGCCGTTGCCGACGTGGAGGGCCGCGGGGACCGGATGGGTGTAGAGGTTGCCGGGGGCCGGGATGATCGCGGTGACGCCGCTGCGGATCGACTCCCCCCGGATCACGGTCTCGTGACCGACCCGGACTCCGCCGACATCGGTGATCGCGTTGTGTTCGCCGGGCGGAAACGCGCCGATGACGATGCCGAGATCGCGCGCCCGCACGCCCTCGGCGCCCAGCACGGGCAAGGCGGCAGTCGCGAGAAGCAGCAGCAGGGCCGGGATACGGCGGATCGCCGTATTACCGGGGTGGTGGCGCCGCCATGGCGTCCTGCCTGTCCGGTTCAGGGAATCATTCGGTGCCCGGCAGATCCTCTCCGGCATGTTCCTGCCTCCTCGTCGAGCGTCATCGGCGCAGGCCCGCACGTCCGGCGCGCGGCCCGGGCTGCCCATGGGCACGTCCCCAGGAGGCGTGGCGACCTTGATCGCGATCAAGCGCTCAGGTGCCGGAGTCCCCCAAGATGACGAATGTGGATCTGCACGTCCCGGCATGAGGAGTCCGCCATGACCGATCACCTCCCGCTTCTCGAGGATACGGTGGCCCGCCTCGCGCATCCGCAACGCGGCATCCTCGCGGCCGACGAGAGCGAGCCCACGATCACCAAGCGCTTCGCCGCACTCGGCATCGCCTCGACACCGGAGACGCGGCGGGCCTGGCGCTCGCTGCTGATCACCACGCCCGGTGTCGCGGAGTACCTGTCCGGCGTGATTCTCTTCGAGGAAACCCTCGACCAGCGCACCGATGACGGATCGCCGATCGTCGACGCACTCAACGCCCTCGGCATCGTGCCCGGGATCAAGGTCGACCGGCGAACGGTGGCGCTGCCGTTCACCGAGGGCGAGAAGGTCTCGCAGGGACTCGATGATCTCGGCGCCCGCATGGCGGCCTACCGGGAGCGTGGGCTGCGCTTCGCCAAGTGGCGCTCGACCTTCAAGGTCTCGGACAGCCTTCCATCCCCGAGGGCCATTCACGCCAACGCCGAGGCCCTGGCGCGCTACGCCGCGCATTGCCAGCAGGAGGGCGTGGTCCCGATCGTCGAGCCGGAAGTGCTGATCGATGGGGACTACAGCATCGAGCGCGGCGCCGAGGTGACAGAGGCCGTGCTCCACCGGGTCTTCGCAGCGCTCGTCGAAGCCGGCGTCATCCTGGAGGCCATGGTGCTCAAGCCGAACATGGTGGTCGCCGGCAAGGCAGGGGGTACGGCACCGCCGGATCGCGTCGCGGAATTCACGGTGCGCACCTGTCTTCGCGCCGTTCCGGCAGCGGTACCGACGATCAACTTCCTGTCCGGCGGTCAGAGCGCCGCAGAAGCCACGGCCAATCTCGACGCCATCAACCGGCATGCGGACGGCCGGGCGCCCTGGGCCTTGTCCTTTTCCTTCGCTCGCGCGCTCCAGGGGCCGGCCATGGCCGCCTGGGCAGGCCAGGCCTCGAATCGGGAGACGGCGCAGGAGGCATTCCTGGACCGGGCGCGGCAGAATGCCCGGGCGCGGCAGGGTCGCTGGACGCCGGAACCGGAGCAGGTGTCCTGATCCGTTTCAGCGCACCCGCATCCTGACGCATCACGGAACCGCTCCAGGGAGACCGTCCCCATGGCGCATAGAGAAGAGGGCCCCGAGGCGCTGGTCACCCATCACGGCGGCTGCCACTGCGGCCGCGTGCGTTTCCAGGTGCGCGCCGCCGCAGTACTGCCCGTACACGAGTGCAACTGCAGCATCTGCGCGAAGGCAGGCTACCTGCACCTGATCGTTCCGGCCGACCGCTTCAGCCTCGAACGCGGCGAGGACGCCCTGGTGGACTACAGCTTCAACACCGGGACCGCGCATCACTACTTCTGCCGTGTCTGCGGCATCAAGTCCTGGTACGTCCCGCGCTCGCACCCGGACGGCATCAGCGTGAATGCGCGCTGCCTCGACCCGGATACCGTCGAAGGTCTGGAGATCACGCCCATCGACGGCAGGAACTGGGAGCAGCAATACCCTGCCGGGCGCGCGGAGGAGTTTCCGGCCTGAGCGGGGACACGCAGCCGCACTCGTTCGCGGCGTACTCGAATGCAGGTGCAGCGGCGTGCGGCGCAGGGCGACGCGCCCCGCGGAAGCCGGCCGGGCGGATCCAGGCTTCAGCCCGTCACGGGGCGCGGGCCCCCTCCTCCACCGTGATCGCGAGGCCTTCGGTGAAGGTCATGACCACCAGGTCGCCGACCTCTGCGCGCTTGAGATTCTCCGGATCGCGCGCAGCGTACTGCGTCACCACGCCATCCGGGCTTCGCAGCGCGAAGGTGTTGGCCTCGACGTCGATCGCTTCCACGGTCGCGGTGACGATCTGCGTGTTGGAGGCCATGGCTCCGGGCATCTCCCCGGCCTCGGCGCGGGCAGCCATGCCAAGCTCGGCCGCTGCGGCCTCCATGCCGTCATTCGCCACGACTTCCGCCGTGAAGCGTCGAACGTATTCCGCCTGGACGAGGTCACCAACCTCGACCTGATCCAGGTTGCGCACGTCGGGCCCCGCCGTGAAGGTCAGCGTCTCGCCGTTGCCGAGGTCGACGGTCACCTCACGGGTCTCGCGTTCGATGGCCTTGACCATCGCCGACACCATCGTCGACTGACTGAGCGAGAGATACGGCTTGTCCATCGTCTCGGCCTGGGCCGTGATGGCCATGGCGGACAAGACGCCTGCGAGCAGGCTGAAGAGACTGGAAGAAAGAGACATTTCGGGCAGCTCCGGGATTCGTGACGCGGTGATGCTAGTGAACGCCCGCACCCGGGGCAACCAGAGTGGCGTGCCTCACAGGAGCGGACGATCGCGCAGCGCCGCCAGTGAAGGCCCACCCTGCAGGATCGGCCAGTCGTGTCGATGCTGATTCCTTCCTGATCCGAGCGCAGATGGAGCGCGTACCGTCGCGACGACTGCAGCGCGGATCACGAAGCACGGCGCGGCAAGCGTCCTTCCTGCGAGGCCTGGCGGGCGCCGGAAATGCGGAGTGGCCGCTCGAGCGCCGACGATGGCCCTAAGGCCGGGAGTCGTGGGGTAGACTTCATCTCACTCCTCCGCGGTCAGCAGGTCGAACCCGTTGCTGATGATCACTCTGGTCGGCAGTCTGCTGATCGCCGCCAGCGTGGTGATTCACGGCGTCGGCACCACCTGGTGGGTCCGCCATCTGGCGGCGCGCTATCTGGGGACGGACGGCCAGCTCCTCGCAGCATCCCGGCTCCGAGCGCTCATCGCCACGGCGATCCTGCTCACCGGGCTGCATATGATCGAGGTGCTCCTCTGGGCGCTGGCCTATCTGGCCATCGTGCCCGCCGGAGAGCTCTCGGGCGTGGAAACGGCACTCTATTTCTCTGCCGCCACCTTCACGACCCTCGGCTACGGCGACGTGACGCTGGAATCGGAGTGGCGTCTACTCAGCGGTATCGAAGCGATCGACGGCATCCTACTCATCGGCTGGAGCACCGCCATGATGTTCGCAGTGCTGCAGCGCTCCTGGGCGTCGCTCGAAGCATCCGGAACCCCAGCCAGCCAGGAAGGGCGACCATGAACGAAGCGCCGATGCAGGACGAACGCTCCTTCCAGCACAACATCATGACGTCCTTCATTCGCATCAGTGCAGTGGCTCTGATCGTCTTCGTCTGCCTGCAGATCATTCAGCCCTTCTTCCTCCTCGTGCTCTGGGGTGCGCTCATTGCGATTTCCGTGCACCCCGTTCACCTCGCGCTCGCAGCACGCACCGGCGGCAGCGAGAAACGCGCGGCGACGCTCCTGGTGGTGCTCGGGCTGACGCTGCTGCTGGTGCCCGCCTGGATCGCCTCGGCATCCACGGTGGACTTCGCGGAACGCCTGGCCGCCGACATGAAGGCCGGCACGCTGCAGGTCCCAGCGCCCGAGGCCTCCGTCGCCGAGTGGCCGATCATCGGTAGCCGGGTCTACGAGGAATGGTCGGCGGCGTCCGTGAACCTGAGAGAAGCACTCCAGACGCACAAGGCCCAGATCGCCACGGGGGGCGAATGGGTCCTCAAGAAGGCGCTGGGCATGGTCCTCGGCGTCCTCCAGTTCGTCGGATCGATCATCATCGCGGGCGTGCTGCTCATGAACGGAACGGGCAGCTATCGCTTCTCCTGCCGCGTCGCCGAGCGCATCGCGGGCGACAAGGGCAGAGATCTGGTGGATCTG
>JAZBPI010000177.1:0-11622 GCA_036351555.1 Pseudomonadales bacterium | reverse complement strand
GCCTCTTCCCCCGAGACGAGCGCCGGCGCAGGAAAGTGCCCGGCGTTCGCGTAGCTCAGGAGATTCCGGGCACAGTCGACGACGCCGAGGAAGAGGGTCACGTGACGATCCAGGTGACTCTCGAGCAACTCCTGATTGAGCCAGCGAAGAATGTCGCCGGGCTCCATGAGCATCCGCGGCCGGTACTCGCGGCGCAGGCGCCGGGAGAAATTCTTGAGCAGCACGGTCACGAAGGCCGACGACGCACCGTGGCCCGACACGTCCGCGATGTAGAAGACGAAATGATGGTCGGTGATGCGGAAGTAGTCGACGAAGTCGCCGGACAGGAACAGGGACGGCAGGATGCGGTGCTGCAGACGGAAGCCTTCGATGGCCATGGGTGAGGGAGGCAGCATGCCGAGCTGTACCTGCCGCCCGGCGCGCTGATCGCGCTGCAGTTCGTCGATGTACTCGCGCAGCTTCTGATTCGCCTTCTCGAGCTGGGCCTCGATCTGCGCCTTGTCGCGGCGCAGGCGACTGCGTTCGAGGGCGCTCTCCACGGCGTGGGACACCATCTCCGGATCCGCGACCGGTTTGAAGAGATAGTCCGCGGCGCCGAGACGCAGCGCCTGCACCACATCCGCACTGTCCGTCGCGCGCGTCACCACGACCACCGGCAGCTGCGGCAGCTCCGTCGCGATGCGTTCGAGGAGAGAACGACCACCGGCGTCCGCCATGCCCAGCTCGCAGAGCACCAGGTCGACGGGATCCGCCTGGAGGCGGGCCAGGCCTGCTTCGGTTTCCGCCGCTTCGAAGACCTCGAAACCCCGTTGACGCAGGGCGTCGGCGAGCCAGGTCCGATCCACGTCGACATCGTCCACGACGAGCAGACTCAACGCCATCAGGGACGGGTCCGGGAAGCCTGGAGACGATCGTTGCGGCAAGCATGGGCGTTGGGCAGGAACGGGAAGCCTGGCGTGGACCGGATCGGAAGGAATGACAGGGTGCGTCGCGTTGCCGACTCGATCGCCACGGACGTGGAATCTCCTGCAGACGGCGCGCGCTCGATGACGGCAAAACCGTACTCCCAAGTACCGGTCGAAGCAAGGCGGGCCCCCGCGCCGAGGGGCCGGATGCGCGGAGAGGGACGCCGGACGGACAGCCGCAGCGGCCCCTCCCCTGCCGCCCGGACGTCCGTCGTACGCACCCGCGCGACGACCGCGACCGGCCCTCGATGCACCGCCGGGGCCCACGGCGGATCGGACCCGGACCCTCAGGAACCGCCCAGGCGCAGCGCGTCCTCGACCTGGGCGAATTCGCTGCGCAAGCGTTTCGGGGAGACGGATTCGCTGGTTCCGAGCGCCTGCGCGAAGAGCGAGACCCGATACTCCTCGAGCAACCAGCGCAGCCGCACCAGCTCCGGCGGCCGCGCGGCGCCGGCCAGCTCCTGAAGTGCGGCGAGGCGCCCCTGCCATTCGGACAGTTCGACGATCCGGCTGCGATCACGCTCGACGTTGCCCTGCAGTTGCTCGAGCCGGCGGCGACCTGCCTCCAGGTAGCGGGGCAACTCCGGGAGCCATCGCGACGGCACGGTGACGAGGAAATCGGCCGGCACCAGCGCAGCCAGCCAGTGTTCGACGTCGTCGAGCGTGTCCCTGAACGCCGGCGAGCTGATGGCGTCCAGCGATCGCCGCAGCGCGTGCACAGCCTCGAGCACTGCGCGGGCGAGAGTGGCCGCTCGGGTCATTTCCTCGGCAAGCCGGGGCCGGCCGCGGGCCAGGCACGCATCGAAGGCGGCCGCGTCGCGCGGCAGGGCCTCCTCGTCGCCGAGATGTGCCCGGGCCGCAGCAAGACGCGCGATCTGATCGAGCAGCGTCGCCGCATCCCCATAGGGTGCGAACAGCAGCGTCAGGCGGTTCCGATCGGGCAGACCGCGCTTCAGATGCTTGACGTTGCCCTGCTGTGCCAGCAGGAGCAGTCGCAGAACCCCGTCACGGGTCTCCGCCAGGGCCTGCGCCCGATCCGCCCGCATCCGCAGCGCGACGCTTTCTCCCTCGTCGACGAGCGCGGGCCAGCCGAACAGACCGGCCTCGAGGCGGATCCGCTCCGGCAGGTCACCGAAATCCCAGGACTTCAGGCCGGAGACCTCCAGGCCCGATGCCGTCCGGCTGCGGGACAGATCGCCGCCCGCGTCGGCGCCATGGGTCTGCTGCAGCGCTGCCAGATCGCGCCCGACGGCGACCGGCTCGCCGGCATCGTCGACGACCCGGATGCGCATGATCAGATGCGCATCGACCCGTGCGGGGTCCCATGCATCCGCAGGCACGTCCACCTTGAAATGGCGCTGCAGGGCCAGCGTGAGTGCGCGGAGCAGGCTGCCCTTGCGGAAGCGCTCGGGCGCGAGCAGCTCCGGCATCAGCACGGCGACATGATCCGGCAGGGGCGCGAGTTCGCGACGGATGCGCTTGGGCAGCGACCGCAGCAGGGCCGTGCACCGCGCCTCGAGAAAGCCCGGCACGAGCCACTCGAGCGCGTCTGCGCGCACCTGCGGCAGTGCCGCACGAGGGAGGGTGACCGTGACGCCGTCCTCTTCACTCCCCGGTGAGAAGGCGTAGCTGAGCGGCAGCTCGAGTTCACCGAGCGCGAGGACGCCCGGGTAGTCCACCTCCAGATCGTGCGCCGGGTCGCTGCGCAGGAGCATCTCCCGCGTGAACCGCAGCACCTCGGGATTCTCGGCCTCCGCGCGCCGTCGCCAGCGCTCGAAGGCGCGCGCATTGCAGACCGCTTCGGGCACGCGCTCGGCATAGAGCGCCACCAGGACCTCCTCGGGCACCACGAGGTCTCGCCGGCGTTCCCGCGCCTCGAGCTCGCGGATCTCCTCCAGGAGCGCCTGGTTGTGGGCGAGAAAGCTGCCGCGCGTATCCAGCTCGCCCGCGGCCAGGGCCTCGCGGAGAAAGATCTCGCGCGCCCCCGCGGGATCGATGCGGTCCCAGGGCACGTAGCGGCCCTCGACGATGGGCAGGCCGTAGAGCGTCACCCGCTCCTTCGCCATCACGCGCCCTTGCCGACGGCGCCAGTGCGGCGTCTCGTGTGCGCGACGCACCAGGTGCATCGCCTCTTCCTCGATCCAAGCAGGATCGATGGCCGCGACCGTGCGCGCGTAGACGCGAGAGGTCTCGACGATCTCCGCGGCCATGACCCAGGGGGGCGGTCGCCGGAACAGGGCCGATCCCGGAAACAGGGAGAAGCGCAGCCCCCGCGCACCCAGGTAGTCCCGCCGTTCCGTCCGCATGCCGAGCTGGCCGAGCAGGCCGGGCAGCAGCGCGCGATGCACCTCCGCCGCGCTGGCCTCGGCGCCCTGCTCCTTCCAGCCACGCTCACGGCAGGCGAGGCGGAGCTGCCGATGCAGGGCACGCCATTCGTTCACGCGCGGCCAGGACAGGAAACGTTTCGCCACGAGACGACGAAAGGCCGCACTCCCGTTCTCCTCCCGCTGTGTCTCGAGCCAGCGCCAGAGCTGCAGGTGCCCGAGGAAGTCCGATTGCTCGTCGCGCCATTCTGCGTGGGCCTGGTCCGCCGCCTGGGACCGGTCCGGCGGTCGATCCCGCGGATCCGGCGTCGCGAGCGCACTGACGATCACGAGCATCTCCGAAAGACAGGCGCGACGCTGCGCGGCGACGAGCATGCGACCCAGGCGCGGATCCACCGGGAGACCGGCGAGCGTCCGTCCCACGTCCGTGAGCGCGCCGTCGTCGTCGAGGGCACCGAGCTCCACGAGCAGCCGTCGACCATCGGAGAGGGCACGAGGATCCGGCGCATCGAGGAAGGGAAAGGACTCCGGATCACCGAGGCCGAGCTCCTTCATCTGCAGCACCACCGCTGCGAGATTCGTTCGCAGGATCTCCGGGTCCGTGAAGGCCGGTCGCCCCGCGAACTCCGCCTCGTCGTAGAGCCGGAAGCAGATCCCCGGGGCGATGCGCCCGCAGCGCCCCGCGCGCTGCTCGGCGCTCGCCCGTGAGATCGGCTCCACGGGCAGGCGCTGCAGCTTGGAGCGGAAGCTGTAGCGCGAGATCCGGGCCAGCCCCGTATCGATCACGTAGCCGATGCGCGGCACCGTCAGCGAGGTTTCGGCCACGTTCGTGGCCAGCACGATGCGTCGCGCATGGCCGGGCTGGAAGACGCGCTGCTGATCGCCGGCCGACAGGCGCGCGTAGAGCGGCAGCACCTCGACTCCGGACCAGTCGAGGCGGTCACGGAGATAGCGTGCCGCGTCGCGGATGTCGCGCTCGCCCGGCAGGAACACGAGCACGTCGCGGGCCTGCGCGGACGCGCCTTCACCGGCGCGCTCGAGGACGCGGATTTCCTGCAGCGCCGCGAGGATCGCGCCCTCCGTGGAGGGCGCCTCGGACGCGTCCTGCTCCGGCGTCGCCGGCAGCGCCGCGAGCGGCAGGTAGCGAACGGAGACCGGGAAGGTCCGGCCGGAGACATTGATCACCGGCGCACGATCGGCGCCGCCGAAGTGGGCGCTGAAGCGATCGACATCGATGGTGGCGGAGGTCACCACGATCTTCAGATCGGGACGCCGCTGCAGCAGGCGAGCGAGATAGCCGAGCAGGAAATCGATGTTCAGACTGCGCTCGTGCGCTTCATCGACGATGAGGCAGTCATAGGCGCGCAGCTCCGGATCACGACGTGTCTCCGCGAGGAGGATGCCGTCCGTCATGAGCTTGATGCGGGTCGCGTCGCCGAGGGCCTCCTCGAAGCGGGTCTGGAATCCGACCGCGCCCCCGAGCGGCACCGAGAGCTCTTCCGCGATGCGCGCCGCCACGGCACGGGCCGCGATCCGGCGCGGCTGCGTGTGGCCGATGCGCCCGCGCACGCCACAGCCCGCGGCGATCGCGAGCTTGGGCAACTGCGTGGTCTTTCCCGAGCCGGTCTCGCCGGCGATCACGACGACCTGATGGTCCCGGAGCGCCGCGACGATCTCCTCCGCGTGCTCGGCGACGGGCAGCCCCGGCGCGAGCACCGGGATCGGCAACGCCTCGGCGTGGGCGAGGACGGCCGCCGAGGACCGCGTCCGCAGGGTCTCGAGGCGCGTCTGGAGGCGATCGTGCGGTCGGTCGTCCTGGACGAGGCGCTCGAGCCGACGCTGGAGGCGTTCGATCTCGGGCGCGTCGCGAGCGAGGACGGGGACGGCGTCGGTGGGGCTCATGGCGGAGGCATTTCCCGGCGCCGCGCGCCGGGTCGCGTCACTTCGACAGCTGACCCATGGCTTCCTCGAGGCCGGCGATCGTCAGGGGATACATGTGGCCGCCGACGAGGCCCCGGACCAGTTCGACGGAGGACGAATATTCCCAGGTGTCGCGCGGAGTGGGATTGATCCAGACGAGATTGCCGTAGACCGATGCGAAACGCTGCATCCAGAGCGCCCCCGGCTCCTCGTTCCAGTGCTCCACGCTGCCGCCGGAATGGGTGATCTCGTAGGGTGCCATGGTGGCATCGCCGACGAAGACCACCTTGTAGTCGTGGGGATACTTGTGAAGGATGTTCCAGGTCGCCAGCCGCTCCCCCATGCGCCGACGATTGTCCTTCCACACGGATTCGTAGATGAAGTTGTGGAAGTAGAAGTACTCCATGTGCTTGAACTCGACGCGAGCCGCCGAGAACAGTTCCTCGCAGACCTTCACGTGCGAATCCATGGATCCGCCGACGTCGAAGAAGCACAGCACCTTGACCGTGTTCTTGCGCTCCGGACGCATGCGGATGTCGAGCATGCCCCCGTTGTGTGCCGTGGACCGGATCGTGTTGTCCATGTCCAGTTCGGTTTCCTTGCCCGTGCGCGCGAGCTTGCGCAGCCGGCGCAGGGCGAGCTTGATGTTGCGGGTGCCGAGCTCCACGGAATCGTCGAGGTTCTTGTAGGCACGCTGATCCCAGGCCTTCTTGCCCTTCTTCTTGCCCTTGCCCTGCTGTCCGCCGGATCCGTTCGGGCCCTGGCCGCCCTGGCCCTCGCGATCGCCCTTGCCGCGCTCACCGGCCTCGTCGCCCTCGCCCTCCTGGCCTTCGCCCCGCTCGGCCGCCTCGCGGGCTTCGCGAAAGGCCTCGATGAGCTTCTCCAGCCCGCCCATGGAGTCGATCCTGTCGAGATCCTCCTGGGTGAGGGACTTCTCGAACTCCCGGCGCAACCATTCGTCCGGAATCAGCGCCTCGAGCAGTCCGTGCAGGTCCTCGAGACCCTTGAAGTAGGCCCCGAAGGCCTGATCGAACTTGTCGTAGTGCTTCTCGTCCTTGACCAGGCAGGCGCGCGAGAGGAGATAGAAGTCGTCGACGTCGGCGTAGACGACGCGATGGCGGAGCGCCTCGATGAGATCCATCAGTTCGCGGATCGTCACCGGCACCTTGTGTCGGCGCAGCGTGTAGAAGAAGTCGATGAGCATCGCGCTCTGTCCTCTCGTTTCCGTGTCGCGGCCGGACCCTCGCCGGACGCCCATCTTGGCGGAGCGCTGTGGACGGCGCATCCCGTCCTTCGCGGCGCTCCCCTGTCGTCAGACCGGGAACTCGATGCCCCGCTCGCTGCACTCGTCCTCGTCCGGCGCTTCCCAGGCGTCGGAGGCAAGCTCGAACACCTCGTCGTCCACGACCATGGCGAAGGTCGCGCCCTGCTCCGCGTTCCGCTTCCTGACGCGCTCACGCCGGACGTCCCGTGGGGCGTCGAGCAGATACACATGCAGCGTCCGGCCTGCCGCATCGACGCGTTCGTAGAAGCTGCGGCGCGCGGCACGCTGGACGAGGCCGAGCTCCAGCACCACGTCCGAGTCCAGATCGAGCAGCTCCTCGGTGAGCGCCCAGATCTGGTCGAGGCAGCGCTCCTTGCGCGCCTGGTACCAGGGCCAGAGATCCTGCTCGGGCCGATCGGGACGGAACAGGCGCGCCATCCAGTCGTCGAGGACGAGCCGGGGCGCCGCGCGCTCCCTGGACAGCCGGAAGGCGAAGGTCGACTTGCCGGCGCCGACGGGGCCCTCGATCAGGTGAATGGCAGGCACCGCGCAGGACCCTCCGGGTCGCCCTGTTCACCGCGCCGTTCCCGGGGAGACAGCATGCCCGGAATCAGGCCCGACCAGGGTCGGGCGCCGCTCACCCCCGGCTGTCCCGACGATTCATGAACGCGAGCCGTTCGAGCAGATGCACGTCCTGCTCGTTCTTCACCAGGGCGCCATAGAGCGGCGGAATGGCCTTGGTGGTGTCGCGGTTCGTGAGAATCTCGTCGGGAATGTCGTCGGCCATGAGCAGCTTCAGCCAGTCGATGAGCTCCGAGGTCGACGGCTTCTTCTTCAGACCCGGCACCTTGCGCACGTCGAAGAAGATCTCGAGGGCTTCCCGCACGAGGTCCTTCTTGATCTCGGGAAAGTGCACGTCGACGATGGCCTGCATCGTGTCGCGCTCGGGGAAGTTGATGTAGTGGAAGAAGCAGCGGCGCAGGAAGGCGTCCGGCAGCTCCTTCTCGTTGTTCGAGGTGATCACCACCACCGGTCGCTGGGCCGCCTTGATCGTCTCGCCGGTCTCGTAGACGAAGAACTCCATGCGGTCGAGTTCCTGGAGCAGATCGTTCGGAAACTCGATGTCCGCCTTGTCGATCTCGTCGATGAGGAGCACGCAGCGCCGCTCGGCAGCGAAGGCCTCCCAGAGCTTGCCCTTCTTGATGTAGTTGCGGATGTCGTTCACGCGCTCGTCGCCGAGCTGCGAATCCCGGAGCCGCGACACCGCGTCGTATTCGTAGAGGCCCTGCTGTGCCTTGGTCGTCGACTTGATGTGCCAGGTCAGCAGCGGCATGTCGAGGGACCGGGCGACCTCCTCGGCGAGCAGCGTCTTGCCGGTGCCGGGCTCGCCCTTGATCAGCAATGGGCGCTCCAGCTTGATTGCCGCGTCCACGGCCAGTGCCAGTTCGTCGGTGACGATGTAGGAATCGGTGCTCTCGAATCTCATGCGTGAAGACCATTGCGTGGGATGAGGAAACGGATTGCGAAGGGCGACAATCCCGTGGGGAGCGGCCGCTGCCAACCGTCGACCACCGCCTCCGGGCGTCGCGGACGGATCGCGCAGCACCGCGCAAGACTAATGTCGCCCCGTGGTGCGATCAAGGCGAGTCCGGCGGCGCCCCTGAACGCCGCCGGCGCAGCAGGACGATCGCGACCAGGAGCACGAGGGCACCGATCCAGCCGGCGGCGAGCACGGCCAGGGCGGGCCCCGGGTCCCCATCGCGCTGGAGGAAGGCCTCGAAGACGAACACGATGTAGGCCGGCGCCCAGTAGGCGACCTCGACGCCCGTGCGCACGGGGACGAGCAGGGTGGCGATGGCCAGCAGCCGGATCAGGTCGCGCAGCAGCGGCGGACGGATCCAGCGCGTCAGGTACAGACCGCAGCCGATCACCACGACCGTTGCGGACAGACAGACCACCCAGCCCCAGAAATAGCTCATCCTCAGCACTCCACCCAGCGCACGATGTGCTCGTCGAGGCCGTCCGGATGCACCGCGGACTCGGGCAGCACCCGCCCCCGCACGGAGATGCCCGCGCGATGGACACTGTCCGGATCACCGCTGACCAGCGGGTGCCAGTCCGGCAGGTCCTCACCCTCCGCCAGCAGACGATAGGCGCAGGTGGACGGCATCCAGCGGAAGGCGGCCGCTTCCCGGGGGCCGAGACGCACGCAATCGGGCACGCGACGATGACGGTCCGGGTAGCTGCGGCAGCGACAGCGCTCCGTATCGAGCAGGTCGCACACCACCCGGGTGTAGGCGATCTCGCCCGTGTCCTCGTCCTCGAGCTTGATCAGGCAGCAGCGGGCACAACCGTCGCAGAGCGACTCCCATTGCTGCGCGTCCATCTCCTCCAGGGAAAGGCGCTTCCAGAACGGCTCGTCGCTCACGATGCCGATCCGCCGTCCGCGCCGGAGGCCGGATCGCGACGCTGCTCCGGCGGCGGCATCTGCAGATAGAAGCCTGCCCGCTCGATGGCCTCGAGTACCTCCGGCGCCTGCGCGCGGGCCAGGGTGCGCTGCGGCGTGAGCAGGAACACGATCGAGGGTTCCGGCGTCCCGAACTGCCCGAGCAGCGGATCCGGCACGCGCGCCAGACCTTCCGCGCGGTCGACGATGAGATACATCTCGTCACGGCGGGAGGAGCGGAAGACCTGCACGAGGCGCCCCTGACTCACGAGCGCCTGCCTGGGACAGCACCGGGGCGGTCGCGCGCCGCGAGCAGCTGCTCACCAACGATGGGCCAGCGCCAGCCCCGATAGGCCTCGGGCACCGCCTCGCTGCCCAGCACGAAGGGTTCGACGAGGCGCTTGCGCGCCAGCAGTTCCTCGGCGAGTCCGATCTCCCGGGCGCGCCGCTTCGCGATGTCGCGCAGACGCCGCAGCAGCTCGTTCTCCGCGCGTGTCGGCGGCGGGGGCAAGGGCGCCGGGAGGGCCTCCTCCGGACGCTGACGGGCACCGTCGAGCAACGCCTGCAGCACGTCGCCCCAGCGCTTGACCAGGCCATGCGGCAGCGGATCGCCGCGCAGCGTCGCGACCTGTTCCGGCAGGCGCTCCGCGAGCAGGACGAGATGCTCGTCGCGCACGATGTGCCCCCGTGGGCGGTCCAGCTCCCGCGCCGTGCGTTCACGCCAGGCGGCCATGTCCTCGAGGGCCGCGAGGGAGCGTGGGGTCAGACTGCCGGCCCCCTTGACCGTCCGCCAGGCGTCCTCCGGCGCCGGGCGACGCAGGGCGTCCGCGACCACGCGGGCGCAGTCCTCCTCGAGCCAGGCGAGGCGATTCGTCAGCTCGAGCTGCGCGCGCTGACGGGCGTGGATCTCGGCGAGATGGATGACGTCCAGGCAGGCGTAACGGTGCTGTGACGCGCTCAGTGGGCGCGCGAGCCAGTTCGATCGCGTCTCGCCCTTCGCGAGATCGACACCGAGCACGCTGCGCACCAGATCCCCGTAGCCGATGCCGAAGCGCTCGCCGAGAAAGGCCGCGGCAAGCTGGGTGTCGAAGAGCCCCGCGAGCCTCGCACCGGTCCAGGTGTGCAGCACTTCCACGTCCTCGCTCGCGGAGTGCAGCACCTTGGTGATGCTCGCGTCCTCGAGCAGGTCGGCAAGGGGCGCCGGATCCTCGATGCGCAGGGGATCGACGAGCCACACCTGCCCCTCGGACCAGAGCTGTACCAGCGCGATCCGAGCATAGAAGGTGTCCGTACGCTCGAACTCCGTGTCGAGGACCACGACGCCGGTGGCTCGACAGGCCGCGCAGGCCCGTTCGAGTCCGGCAGGGTCCACGACGTCGATGGCGCCCGCGATCAGCGCATCGACGGCCGGCGTCTGCGCGCCCGGCGCCGAAGACGGCGACAGGCTCACGACAACCGCGTCCGGCCGGCGAAGGCATGGCTGAGCGTGCCGCCGTCGACGAACTCCAGTTCCCCGCCCAGGGGCACGCCGTGGGCGATCCGACTGACGGACACGCCCGCTTCCCGCACGCGTTCGGCGAGATAGTGCGCCGTGGCTTCGCCCTCCACGGTGGCATTGGTGGCGAGGATGATCTCGGCCACGGGGTCCCGGGCGAGGCGTTCGAGAAGCAGGGGAATGCCGATGTCCTCGGGGCCGATACCGTCGATGGGGGACAGGCGCCCCATGAGCACGAAGTAGCGCCCGCGATAGCCCCCGGCGGCCTCGATGGCGAGCTGGTCCGAAGGGCTCTCGACCACACAGAGCAGGCTCGCGTCGCGCTCCGGATCGCTGCACACGGCGCAGAGTTCCGCCTCGGCGAGCGCGCGACAGCGCTCGCAGTGACCGATGCCCTCGACGGCGGCGGACAGCGCCCCCGCCAGGCGCAGCGCGCCGGCGCGATCACGCTCGAGCAGATGGAACGCCATGCGCTGGGCCGAACGGGGGCCGACGCCGGGCAGGGCCCGGAGTGCATCGACGAGGGCGCGCAGGAGCGGTCCGGACATGATTCAGAACAGCTTCAGGCCGGGCGGCAGGGGCAGACCCGCCGCGATCTCGGACATCTTCTCCTGCTGCTCGCGCTCCACGCGGCGCACGGCGTCGTTCACGGCCGCCGCGAGGAGATCCTCGAGGACGCTCTTGTCCTCGGAGAGCAGGGAGGGATCGATCTCGACGCTGCGCACGTCATGGCGTCCGGTCATGGTCACTCGCACCATGCCGGCGCCACTTTCACCGGTGACCTCCAGCGCGGCCACGGCCGCCTGAACCTCGCGCAGACGCTCCTGCATCTCGCGCGCCTGTTTCATCATGTCGCCCAAACCTGCCATCCGGTCCAGCTCCCTGGTCGCGTGCGCCGCGCCCGAATCCGAAGGGCGCGCAGTCTAACGTCCGGACCCGCCTGCCCCAAGGGCCACCGCAGAGGGTGCCCGCCTCGCCGCGCGACCCGGGTGTCGCTTCAGGACCGGGGTCGGATGCTCTCCGGCTGCAGTGCCGCATCGAAGGTGACGAGCAGGGCCTGGACGTTGGCGTCGTTCTCGATCGCCGCCACGGCCTGGCGCTGGCGCTCGTCGCGCAGGCGTTCGGCGCGTCGCGCGGGCGTCTCGCCGGGCGGCTCACCGGCCTCGATGCGCACCTTCACGGCATGACCCAGGCAGCCTTCGAGGGCG
>JAZBPI010000176.1:0-12090 GCA_036351555.1 Pseudomonadales bacterium | reverse complement strand
CGACCACGTACCAGGCACCCATGAAGCGATCGACGTCGATCCGCGGCAGCGCGGGAAGCGGCGGACGCAGCACGCGACCGAGCAGGGGCACCTGTCCGAGGCGCCGCTGCAGGGCACTGACTTCCGTGTCCATCGAACTCGGCACCGACGCATCCGGAAAACGTGAAGCAGGTCACATAGCATGGCACGGGATCAGGCACGCGCCACCGCACAGGCCTCAGGCGGCGAGTTCGATGCCGCCGATGGAGCAGAGCAGGTCCAGCACGTCCGCGACACCGTCGCCGGTCTTCAGATTCGTGAACACGAAGGGCTTGTCGCCGCGCATGCGCGCCGTGTCCGACGTCATGACCTCGAGGGAGGCGCCGACGTGGGGGGCAAGGTCGGTCTTGTTGATCACCAGGATGTCCGAGCGCGTGATCCCCGGACCGCCCTTGCGCGGGATCTTCTCCCCCTGGGCGACGTCGATGACGTAGATGGTGACGTCGGCCAGTTCGGGACTGAAGGTCGCCGCCAGGTTGTCGCCGCCGGATTCGATGAGGATCAGTTCCAGATCGGGAAACTTCGCGCGCATGTCCGCGATGGCCGCGAGGTTGATCGACGCATCCTCGCGAATCGCCGTGTGCGGGCAGCCGCCGGTCTCCACGCCGAGGATGCGCGCCTCGGGCAGGACCCGGGCGCGGGTGAGGATGAGCGCATCCTCCTTGGTGTAGATGTCGTTGGTGATGGCGCAGAGCTCGATGACGCCGTGCAGGCGGCGGCAGAGATGCTCCATGAGCGCCGTCTTCCCGGATCCGACGGGACCACCGATCCCGACACGCAGAGGTCCATGGGGGGATGCAGTCATGATCTGAACAGCCTCGAATACTGGTTCTCGTGACGCATGGATGCGATGTCCGCAAGCAGGGCGCAGCCACCCACCTCGTCGAGGGGCGCCGTGGCCGCCTCCTCGGCGACGGCATGAACCTGACGCTCGAATCCCGCCACCAGTCGCTGCCCTGCAGTCTGACCGAGCGGCACCAGACGCACGGCGGCCGACACGAGATTCGACACGAAGGCGTGCAGATAGGCCAGAAGGGTCGGAGCCAGGGGCACGCCATGACCCGCCGCGGCCACGCCGACGGCGATCGGATAGGGGAGCGCGCGCGCATCGAGGGCGTCGAACCAGCTCAGTCGTGACACGGGCCAGCTGGCTCGCATGGCCTCGAGAAAGGCCCGTCCCTGCGCCGTCGTCTCCAGGCGCCGCTCGGACGACGGACACAGCGCCACGGCCAGCTCCGCCAGCGTCTCCACCGCCGCCGCGTCCGGTGCGCGCCAGGCATGCGCCAGCAGGATCGCGTCGCTGCGACCGCCCCCGTGAACCAGCACCCCCTCGAGCCAGGCGCGACTGTCGGCTTCCGTCGTCACCTCGCCCGCATCGACGGCCCACTCCAGACCGTGCGAGTAGGTGTAGGCCCCGACGGGAAAGGCCGGAGAAAGCCAGCCGAGGAGCCGATAGAGCGACCCCGGTTCAGTGCGCATGGTCATGCGTCCGATCCCCTGCCGATGGGTCATCGCCATGGCTGTGCCCATGGGTGCGGCCATGACCGTAGGCGCCTCCTTCAGGATGAAAGGGCGCCTGGATGCGGCGCACGCTGGCACCGAGACGCAGGAGCATCTCCTCGATGACGTGATCCATGCGGATTCTCAACCGATCCGGCGCGATTTCCGTCGGCAGATGACGATTGCCGAGATGCCATGCGAGGCGGGCGATGCCCGCGCCATCGTCCGCGCGGACCTCGAGCAGCGCCTCCTCGGCGCAGCGCACACGCACGCGGCGCCCGTCCTCCAGCTCCAGAGCGTCCCCCTCGGCGAGGCTGGGCACCTCGGGCAGATCGAGGACCAGCGGGACGCCGCCTTCGGTCACGAGACGGACCCGGCGCCGATGACGCTGGTCGAAATCCAGACAGACCACGTCGAGCGCTTCGCCGGACCAGCTCCCGGCGGGTGCGACCCGGAGCGCGCGTGGCGGGGCTGTCGACTTCGGGGAATCGGTCATGGCTCAGAACAGGAAATAGCGCTGCGCCATGGGCAGCACCTCGGCAGGTTCGCAGGTCAGCAGTTCGCCGTCGGCACGCACCTCGTAGGTCTCGGGATCGACCTCGATGTGGGGCAGATAGGCATTGTGGATCATGCGTGCCTTCGCCTCGCGCTCCCGTGTGCCGCGCACGGGCAGCAATGCCTTGCTCACGCCGAGACGGCTCGCCAGATCATCGTCCACGGCGGCCTGGGACACGAAGGTCACGCCCGTGGCGCTGCGCGCGCGGCCGTAGGCGCCGAACATGGGCCGGTAGTGGACGGGCTGGGGCGTGGGGATCGACGCATTCGGATCTCCCATGGGTGCCAGCGCGATGCTCCCCCCGATGAGCACGAGCGCGGGCTTCACGCCGAAGAAGGCCGGGTCCCAGAGACAGAGATCGGCACGCTTGCCGAGCTCCACGGAGCCGACGTGCTGCTCGATGCCGTGCGCGATGGCGGCATTGATCGTGTACTTCGCGATGTAGCGCTTGACCCGGAAATTGTCGTTGTCGCCCGCTTCCTCCGGCAGCCGACCGCGCTGACGACGCATCTTGTCCGCGGTCTGCCAGGTGCGGATCAGCACTTCGCCGACCCGCCCCATGGCCTGGCTGTCCGAGGCGATGATGGACAGCGCACCCAGGTCGTGAAGGATGTCCTCGGCCGCGATGGTCTCGCGACGGATGCGACTCTCCGCGAAGGCGACGTCCTCGGGGATCTTCGGATCGAGGTGATGACACACCATGAGCATGTCGAGATGCTCGTCGATGGTGTTCACCGTGTAGGGCCTGGTGGGATTCGTCGAGGAAGGAATGACGTTCGGCAGTCCGGCGACCTTGATGATGTCCGGCGCGTGTCCGCCACCGGCACCTTCGGTGTGGTAGGCATGGATGGTGCGGCCCTTCAGCGCCGCGATCGTGTGCTCGACGAAACCCGACTCGTTGAGCGTGTCCGTGTGGATCATCACCTGCACGTCGAACTCGTCGGCGACCGACAGGCAGCAGTCGATGGCCGCGGGCGTGGTGCCCCAGTCCTCGTGAAGCTTGAGCGCACAGGCGCCGCCGCGGATCTGCTCGACGAGCGCCTCCGGGCGCGACGCGTTGCCCTTGCCGGCGAAGGCGAGATTCATGGGAAAGGCGTCCGCCGCCTCGATCATGCGCGCCAGGTGCCAGGGCCCCGGCGTACAGGTGGTGGCGTTGGTCCCCGTCGCGGGACCGGTGCCGCCGCCGAGCATGGTCGTGACGCCGGAGGCCAGGGCCTCGTCGATCTGCTGTGGACAGATGAAGTGGATGTGCACGTCGAGGGCGCCCGCGGTCAGGATGCGGCCCTCGCCGGCGATCGCCTCCGTCCCCGGTCCGATGACGATGTCCACGCCGGGCTGCGTATCCGGATTGCCGGCCTTGCCGATCCCGACGATACGACCGTCGCGAAGCCCGACGTCCGCCTTGACGATGCCCCAGTGATCGACGATGAGCGCGTTGGTGATGACCGTGTCGACGGCCCCCTCGCCGCGCGAGCGCTGACTCTGGCCCATGCCGTCGCGAACGACCTTGCCGCCCCCGAACTTCACTTCCTCGCCGTAGATCGTGAAGTCGCGCTCGACCTCGATCACCAGCTCCGTATCGGCCAGACGCACGCGATCACCGGTGGTCGGTCCGAACATGTCCGCATAGGCGGCACGCGAGATCCGGTAGGCCATGACGCGTCTCCGGGCGACCTCAGTCGAGGCGGCCCATCACCTGCTGATTGAACCCCACGATGGTGCGTGCGCCGCAGATCGGCACCAGGCGCACCGTGCGGGTCTGCCCCGGCTCGAAACGCGTCGCCGATCCGGCCGGGATGTCCAGACGCCAGCCCCGCGCTGCGTCACGGTCGAAGTCGAGGGCCGGGTTCGCTTCCGCGAAGTGGTAGTGCGAGCCGACCTGCACGGGACGATCGCCTCGATTGGCGACCTCGAGACGGCGGGTCTCGGCACCGGCATTGAGCTCGATGTCGCCCTCCGCCGGGAACAGCTCTCCGGGGATCACGAGGGCGCGTGCTCCTCGCGCGCTTTCGTACGCTGCGCGGCGCCCGGCGCCTGCACCCGCCGGGAAAGGCGCCGCACCAGCACCGTCACGAGCAGGATGCCTGCGACGAGCGCGACCGTGGCGACGATCCACAGCGGGACGCCGAAGAACAGGTGCGGATGCACGTGCGCGGCGTCGTGGTCAGGATGCGCGAGCGCCAGGCCCGGCAGAGCGAGAGGGAGAAGAGAGAACAGGACAGTGCGCAGTCGCGTCATGGCGGGCTCCTCGGCAGCAACTCAACGGATCGGTTCATGGACGGTCACCAGCTTGGTGCCGTCGGGAAAGGTGGCCTCGACCTGGACCTCGGGAATCATCTCCGCCACACCCTCCATCACCTGGCTGCGGCTGATCACCGCGGCCGCAGCGTGCATGAGGTCGGCGACGGTCCGACCATCGCGCGCGCCCTCGACCACGAAGTCGGTGATCAGCGCCACGGCCTCGGGATGATTGAGCTTCACGCCACGCTCGAGGCGGCGGCGAGCGACCATCGCGGCCGTCGCGACCAGCAGCTTGTCCTTCTCGCGCGGCGTCAGATGCATGCGGTGATTCCGGTCATGGCCAGGCTCAGCAGGTCCAGACCCGTGGTACCGGGCGTTCGAGGACGCCTTCGATCACGGTCTGCAGATCCTGCATCAGATGCAGCGCATCCCTCGCCACCAGCATACCGATGAGGACGCCGTTGATGACACTGGCGCCGGTGCGGGCGGTCGTTCCCTCGAGCAGCAGGCGCAGGGACTCGAGACGGGCATCGACATCCTCACCCAGGTAGACGAAGGTCGCTGACGCACCTCCGCCGTCGAAGGTGGCGGGCGACGCGAGCTGCACCTCCGGATCGCGGATGCGCTGCTCCGAGGCCCACAGGAGCCGCCCCCCGCGGCGCACGCGCCAGCGTTCGTCGATGCGCCCCGTGCGAAGGCGCTCACCCATGGCGGCGCGCCCGAAGATGCTGGACTCCAGGGCGAAGAGCGACGCGCCAGACTCCAGATCGAAGCTGAGGCTGCGCTCGAAGGCGCAGCCCTCGAAGAGGATCGCCGGCTGCGGGATCCAGGCGAGGGCGGCCCCGGCGGCCAGACGTGCGGTGACGGTCATGCGCGCGACATCGGCGTCGGCCCGATAGATCTTCTCGCAGGCCTGGCCGGTCACGCAGCCCGCCGCGCCGGGCCCGAGCTCGATCGCGAGCGTCATGCGATCCCCACCCGTGAGCCCACCGCCGGTGTTGATGAACACCGCCTCCGGCGGCTGCGCGAGCGGCACCCGGGGCAGACGGATGCGTGCGGCGCCCGCCTGACGCAGGTCCGTGAGCACGGACCGGCCGTCGCGGAGCGCGAAGCCGATCCGCGCATGGCCGGCGGTACGCTGAGGGCGGGCGACACCGCCCGGGACGGGGCTCATACGCTGAGGTGTCGACGCATCTGATCCGGATCCAGCTCGTCTGCCCGACCGGCGAGGACCACTTCGCCCCGGTCCATCACCACGAAGGCATCTCCGAGCGCATGGGCGAAGTCGAAGTACTGTTCGACGAGGACGATCGCCATTTCGCCCTCGGCACGAAGGTAGCGGATCGCCTCGCCGATGTCCTTGATGATCGAGGGCTGGATCCCCTCCGTCGGCTCGTCGAGGATCAACAGGCTCGGGCGCGTCACGAGCGCCCGACCGAGCGCGAGCTGCTGCTGCTGGCCGCCGGAGAGATCCCCGCCACGGCGACCCAGCATGGTCTTCAGGACCGGAAACAGCTCGAACACCAGGGGTGGAATCGAACGCGCCTCGGGGCGCGCGGCAAAGGCGGTCTGCAGGTTCTCCTCGACCGTGAGCAGGGGAAAGATCTCGCGGCCCTGGGGCACGGTCGCGAAGCCTCGTCGCACCCGGGACCAGGCGGGCTGCCCCGTCAGATCCTCACCCTTCCAGCGGACCTGTCCTCCCGCCACCGGCAGGCGGCCGGTCACGGCCCCCATGAGACTCGTCTTGCCGACCCCGTTGCGACCCAGCACACAGGTCACCTCGCCTGGACGCGCATCGAAGGACACGCCGCGGAGCGCCTGGGCGGCGCCGTAGAAGAGATCGACGGAGCGGACCTCGAGCATGGGTCTATCTCCCGAGATACACGTCGATCACCCGTGGATCGCGACTCACGTGATCCAGGGACCCTTCGGCGAGCACGCGACCCTCGTGCAGCACCGTGACCTTCACGCCGAGCCGGCGCACGAAGTCCATGTCGTGCTCCACCACCACGACGCTGTGGGACCGCGCGATCTCGCGCAGCAGGTCCACCGTCTGCTCCGTCTCGGCGTCGGTCATGCCCGCGACGGGCTCGTCGATGAGCAGGAGCTTCGGATCCTGGGCCAGGAGCATGGCGATCTCGAGCCACTGCTTCTGGCCGTGGCTGAGCAGGCCTGCCGGGCGCTCACGGAGATCCAGGAGACCGGCCGTCTCCAGATGGGCGTCGATGCGCCCGTCCGCATCCCGGATCCGTCGGGAGAAGAGACTCGCGAGCACGCCGCGCTCGCCGGCAAGGGCGAGGAGCAGGTTGTCGCGCACCGACAGCGCCTCGAAGACCGTGGGCTTCTGGAACTTGCGGCCGATGCCGAGCCCGGCGATGGCCGCTTCGTCCAGGCGCGTCAGATCGTGGCGCGTGTCGAAGTAGACGCTGCCGACATCGGGCCGCGTCCTGCCCGTGATCACGTCCATCATCGTCGTCTTGCCGGCCCCGTTCGGACCGATGATCGCGCGCATCTCCCCCCGATCGACCTGCAGGGACAGGTCGTTCAGCGCCCGGAAGCCGTCGAAGGTCACGGAGACCCCTTCCAGATAGAGGATCGAGGGTTCGTCCATCAGCGCGCCCCCGGATCCGCGCGCCGACGCAGACGCAGGCCCCGCAGCAGCCCGAAGAGGCCCTGGGGCAGGAGCAGGGTGACGACCACGAAGAGACCACCGAGCACGAAGAGCCAGTAGTCGGCGAGGGCACCGGTGAAGATCGTCTTGGCGCCGTTGACCACGAGCGCACCCAGGGGCGCGCCCACGAGGTGCCCGCGACCGCCCACCGCGACCCAGACCACGGCCTCGATCGACTTGCCGGGCGCGAACTCGCCGGGATTGATGATCCCCACCTGCGGGACGTAGAGCGCGCCCGCGATCCCGGCGAGCACCGCCGAGAAGGTCCAGACGAAGAGCTTCACGCGCTCCGTGCGATAGCCGAGAAAGCGAAGGCGCGCCTCCGCGTCACGCACGCCGACGAGCACCCGACCGAGCTTGGAAGACACGAGCAGGCGACAGGCGAGGTAGGCACCTGCCAGTGCCAGGGCGCTGGCCGCGAAGAGCGCACTTCGGGTGGCGTCCGCGGCCAGATCGAAACCGAGCAGCTCCTTGAAGTCCGTCAGGCCGTTGTTGCCGCCGAAACCGAGGTCGTTCTGGAAGAAGGCCAGCATGAGCGCATAGGTGAGTGCCTGGGTCACGATCGAGAGATAGACCCCGGTGACGCGCGAGCGGAACGCGAACCAGCCGAGCACGAAGGCGACCAGCCCGGGGGCGAGCATCACCATGGCCAGGGCGAAGGCGAAGTGGTCGAAGCCCTGCCAGTACCAGGGCAGCACCTGCCAGTCGAGGAAGACCATGAAGTCGGGCAGCAGCGGATCACCGTAGACGCCGCGATCACCGATCATGCGCATGAGATGCATGCCCATGGCATAGCCGCCCAGGGCGAAGAAGGCGCCGTGCCCCAGACTCAGGATCCCGCAGTAGCCCCACACGAGGTCGATGGACAGCGCGAGCAGTGCGTAGCTCAGGTACTTGCCGAAGAGCGACACCAGATAGGCGGAGACATGCAGGGGCGAACCCGGGTCCAGCGCCAGATTGAGCAGCGGCACCAGCACGGCGAGCAGGCTCAGCGCGCCGACCAGGACGAGGTCGAAGGGGCCGATCCGGCGGCCGACGCGGGTCGAGATCACTCTGCCGCCCTGCCCTTCTGGGGAAACAGGCCCTGGGGACGGAACTGGATGAAGAGCACGATGAACAGGAGGATCAGCACCTTGGCGGCCACGGCACCGGCGACGGGCTCGATGATCTTGCTGGTGACGCCGAGGGTCAGCGCCGCCACCAGGGTTCCGAGAAGATTTCCGACGCCGCCGAACACGATCACCATGAAGCTGTCGATGATGTAGCTCTGGCCCAGGTTCGGTGACACGTTCTCGATCTGGGACAGCGCCACGCCGGCGATCCCGGCGATGCCGGATCCGAGCCCGAAGGTGATCATGTCCACCCGATCGGAGCGGATCCCCACGGCCTCCGCCATGGCACGATTCTGGGTCACCGCGCGGATCTGCAGACCGAGCGCCGTGCGCCGCAGGGTCGCGGCCAGGGCGAGCAGCACGACGAGGGCGAAGACCAGGATGGCCAGGCGGCTGTAGGTGATCGTGAGCTGCCCCAGCTCGAAGGCGCCGGACATCCAGCTCACGGCTTCGACCGGTCGGTTCGAGGCACCGAAGAGCGTGCGCACGGCCTGCTGCAGGATCAGCGAGATGCCGAAGGTGGCGAGCAGGGTCTCGAGCGGTCGCCCGTAGAGCCGACGAATCACCGTGCGCTCGATCGCGACGCCGACCAGGGCCGCCACGAGAAAGGCCAGCGGCAGCGCGACGACCAGGGACGCATCGAAGGCTCCGGGCGCGAGTGCCCGGAATCCCTCCTGCACGAGAAAGGTCGTGTAGGCACCGAGCATCACCATCTCGCCGTGGGCCATGTTGATGACGCCCATGACCCCGAAGGTGATGGCGAGGCCGAGGGCCGCCAGCAGCAGCACCGACCCCAGGGAAAGCCCGTACCAGAGGTTCTGCAGGTAGCCCCAGCGCTCCAGGTCGCGATCGATCACGGCGACCGCCTCCCGGCGGCGGAGATCGAGGCGCGAATCCTCCTCGGCGAAGACAGCGAGCAGCGCACTGCGCGCCGCGACGCCGCCGGCCTTCTGCAGCTCGACCACGGCGGCGAGGCGCTCCGCTTCCGGGCGGGAGCCATCCGCGAACAGGATCGCCGCCCGGGCGAGCGCCAGCGCGTCGGCCACCGCAGGCACCGTCTCGACCGCCAGCGCCGCGTCGATGCGCGGCAGCAGTTCTGGGTCGGCATCGGCCATGAAGCGCCGCGCTGCCGCACGCCGGATCCCGGGGTCTTCGCTGCCGAGAGAGAGCTCGGCGACCGCCGTGCGAATCGCGCGACGGATGCGGTTGCTCACCCGGATGGTGGCCGCGGCGTCAGCTCGGGCGTCAGCCGCGATCCGTACCCGCTCACCGGTGAGAGGATCCCGCAGCGATCCGTCCGCTGCCTCGATGAGGAAGCGCCCGTCGCTGGTGCGGAGGAGCTGGCCATCGGCGAGGGCCGCGAGGACGTCGAGGGCAACCGGATCGCCCGTGTCCGCAAGCGCCGCGACGCCGGCTTCCATGGTGCGGAGATTGCGCTCACCCAGGGGGGCAAGCAGCGCCGCGGTGACGCGGCTCGGCTCCGCCACTGCAGGACGGTCGATCGATGGCTCCGGCTCGGCCGCAGCGGCCGGCAGCGCCATCAGGAGAAGGAGCAGGGCCCCCGGAAGCCGAGCGAGGAGCCGGTGGACGCCGGGCTCACTCACCTCCACCACAGGTCTCGGTCTTCGGGTTGTAGTTGCCGCAGCGGATCGGTGGCGTCCAGTCGGCGACAAGATCGCGGGATCCCGGCAGATAGTCCGACCAGGCATCGCCGGGCACCAGGTCGTCACTCTGATCGACGACGAAGAACTGGCCGTCGTCCTGGATCTCGCCGATGAGCACCGGTTTGGTGATGTGGTGGTTGGGCAGCATGCGCGCCATGCCGCCGGACAGGTTCGGGACCTCGATGCCGACGATGGCATCGATCACCGCATCGGGATCCGTGGTGCCCGCCTTCTCGACCGCCTGCACCCACATGTTGAAACCGATGTAGTGCGCCTCCATGGGGTCGTTGGTGACGTCCGCCTCGTTTCCCGTGAACGCGCGCCATCGGGCGATGAAATCGGCATTGGCATCGGTCTCGACGGACTGGAAGTAGTTCCAGGCGGCGAGATGACCGACGAGGGACGTCGTGTCGAAGCCTGCCAGTTCTTCCTCACCGACCGAGAACGCCAGGACCGGAATGTCTTCGGCGCGCACCCCCTGGTTCGCCAGTTCCTTGTAGAAGGGGACGTTGGCATCGCCGTTGATCGTGGAGACGACCGCCGTGCGCTTGCCGCGGGCACCGAAGGCCTTGATCTCGCTGACGATGGTCTGCCAGTCGCTGTGGCTGAAGGGGGTGTAGCTGATCCTGATGTCCTCTTCGGCAACGCCCTTCGACTCGAGATAGGCCTCGAGGATCCTGTTGGTGGTTCGCGGATAGACGTAGTCCGTGCCCGCGAGCACCCAGCGCTCGACGCCTTCGACCTCCATGAGGTAGTCGACGGCGGGAATGGCCTGCTGGTTCGGGGCGGCCCCCGTGTAGAACAGGTTGCGCTCGCTTTCCTCCCCTTCGTACTGCACGGGATAGAAGAGCAGGCCGTTGAGTTCCGCGAAGACCGGCAGCACGGACTTGCGCGACACGGAGGTCCAGCAACCGAACACGGCCGCGACCTCCTGCACCTCGAGCAGCTCCCGCGCCTTCTCCGCGAACAGCGGCCAGTCGGAGGCGGGATCGACGTCCACGGCGACCAGCGGTCGCCCGAGCACGCCGCCCTTCGCGTTCTGCTCCTCGATGAGCATGAGCATCACGTCCCGGAGCGTCTGCTCCGAGATGGCCATGGTCCCGGACAGCGAGTGGAGAATGCCTACGCGGATCGGCGGCGTCTCCGCAGACCAGGCCTGCAGCGCAAGCGTGGCAAGCAGGATCGAGAGCGCTTGGCGGCACAGGCTCGCGGGGAACATTCGGACTCCTCGTCACGGACGGCGATCGCCGGCCTCGGCCGCCCGCGGGCTGCAACTTCCATGCCCCACGGCGGGGCACGATCGGGGCCCCGCGGGCCCGGTCCGCCGGGCTCCAAAGGCCCCGAGGGGCCTCCCATCGCAGTGCGCCGCCGAATGGCGCGCAGCATTCTGGTGCGTGCAGGTCGGTCATCCCTCTCCAGTGCCGGTGCCGCGCGCGAGGACAGCGTGGCGCGCCACCCGGTGGAACGCCACCCGGTGGAACGCCACCCGGTGGATCCACTCCGCGCGACCACTCAGAATGCCGTCCCGCAGGCGCGGTCATGCGGCCTCGACGGCCGCAGCGCCGCGCACCCTGATCTCGACAATGGACACCGGGTCACAGGCGCCCCATGGCAAGACTGCTGCGACTGATCGCCGATCCCCTGGTGCTCTTCCTGTGCATGGGCGCCGCGTGCTTCGCGCTCTACGATCACTTCAACGACGACACCGAGACGATCGTCGTGACGGCGGAGGTCGTCGACGCACTGGCGGCGGACTTCCTGCTGCTTCAGGGTCGGCCGCCGAATGCGGCGGAGCGTCGCGCCCTGATCGATCGCCACGTCGAGGACCAGCTGCTCTTCCGTGAAGCCCTCGCCCGGGGCCTGCACCTCGCCGACCCGCGGATCCAGCATCGCCTCACGGACAAGCTCCGCTTCCTGCTCACGGACGACCCACCCCCTCCGGAGCCGCAGGCCCTGCGCGAGTTCTACGGTGCGCACCTCGAGACCTACCGCACCGATCTCCAACTGAGCTTCGAGCATCGCTTCTTCTCGCGGGAGGCAGCGAGCGCCGGGCAGCTGCCGGAGGACGCGATCGCCCTGCTCGACAGCGGCGGCGACGTGACTGCCGAGCCCTTCTGGCTCGGCGATCGCTTCGATCGCTACGATGCGACCATCCTGCGCAGCATGTTCGGGCCGGCCTTCACGGACGCCCTGGCGGCCGCCCCACTCGGGACCTGGATCGGACCCCTGGCGTCGACCCGGGGCCTCCATCTGGTCCGCGTGGACGAACGACGACCATCGGAGCTGATCCCCTTCGAGGATGCGCGG
>JAZBPI010000175.1:0-10745 GCA_036351555.1 Pseudomonadales bacterium | reverse complement strand
GTCGCGGCGAGCAGTTCCCCGAGCAGGCGCTGCACCGGTTCCGGATAGCGCTGCGCCGACGACACCTGCTGCCAGGTGTCGTCGAGGTGCGCGAGCTCGCCCCGGATGTCGAGGGCGTCGAAGTGGAACCGCTGGATGCTGTCGCGGGTCTGGGAGTCGGTCATGGAAGGCTGTCCTGATGGGCGGTTGCCGGACGCATGCGCGTCACAGGCCACCACGTTTCTTGATGTCCTCGAGGGTGCGCCGGTCACGGCGATCGGGACGATGATCGGGGAGCAGCACGGCGTCGCGGCGGGCCCGGCGCCGGACCGCCTCGGCCTCGCGCGCCGCGATGCTCTCCGCAGTCTCCTCGTAGAGGGCCTGCGCGGCCGTGGCGTCGCCGCGCTGGGCCGCGAGGGCCTGCACGATGACGCTGCGCTCGTCGAAGCCCTGGCGGATCTGCAGCGCATCGCCGATGCCGATCTCCCGCGCCGGTTTCGCGCGCTGGCCGTTGCAGTGCACCTTGCCGCCGACGATGGCGTCCTTCGCCTTGGCCCGGGTGCGGAAGAAGCGCGCGGCCCAGAGCCACTTGTCGAGACGGATGCGTTCGTTGTCCGTCACGAGGCCGTCTCGCGCGGGACGACGGGGGCCAGCAGCGAGAAATCGTCGACCGCTGCATAGGGCAGTCCGGTCAGGGGTGGCTGCCCCGAATCCGGTTGGGCCACGGCCCGCAGATGGGCGATGCCGAAGCGCGCGGCGGCGTCGAGGGCCTTGAGGTTGTCGTCGATGAGCAGGGTCCGTGCGGGCTCGAAGCCGAGGTCGGCCTGGACGCAGGACCAGAACCGCGCGCTCTCCTTGGGCTCCGCATGGTCATGCGCGGAGATCACCGCGTCGACCAGATCGCCGATTCCCGTGTGGGCGTGCTTCAGATCGAACCCCGCCCGGTGCGAGTTGGTGACGATACAGGCGCGACGCCCGGAGGTCCTCACTGCGCTCATGAAGGCCTCCGCATGGGGTCGGAAACGGATGAGGTGCACCAGATCCCGCTTCAGCCCGACGATGTCGAGCCCCGTGGCCTCCGACCACCAGTCCAGGCAGTAGTATTCGAGCCGGTCGCGGGCGTGCTCGAACAGAAGATCGAGGCGAGCGCGAGCGTCCGCGTCATCGAGGCCGTGGTGCGCCGCGAAGTGCCGAGGCATGTGATCCAGCCAGAACTGCGCGTCGAAGCGCAGGTCGAGGAGGGTGCCGTCCATGTCGAGCAGGACGGTGTCGATCCGGCTCCAGTCGAGCATGGCGCTGTTATAGTGCCGCGCCGGTCACCCTTCAAGGAGACGGGGATGTCCGCCGATGAGCGCGCTGACCCACGGCCCCGCATTCTCTCGATCCGGGAGGTCGCGCACTCGCGCCTGTTCCGCATCGAGGAGCTCGAGCTGGAATTCTCCAACGGCGTGCGTCGGACCTACGAGCGCCTGCCCGCGACCGGCCACCGGGCGGTCATCATCGTCGCCGTCGATGCGGCGGGCGACGTGCTGCTCATCCGTGAGTACATGGCGGGATTCCATGCCTACCAGCTGACCCTGCCGAAGGGTGCGGCGGAGCCGGGCGAGAGCCTCGAGCAGGCCGCCGATCGCGAATTGAAGGAGGAGGCCGGTCACGGCGCGGGCCGCCTCGAGGTGCTCAAGGAACTCTCCGTGGCGCCCGGGCACATGGGCTTCACCCAGACCGTCGTCCTCGCCACGGCGCTGCACGTCGAGCGTCTGCCCGGCGACGAGCCGGAGCCGCTCGAGGTCGTGCGTTGGCCGCTGTCGCGCATCGATGCGCTCTTCTCCCGCGAGGACTTCAACGAGGCCCGCGCGATCGCGGCGCTTCACCTCGCCCGCCAGCGTCTCCGCGAACTCGGGCAGACGGCATGAGCGGATCCCTGGATGCACTGGCGGACGCCGTGCTCGAGGCGGTCTTCGCTGCGGGCGCCGCGATCCTGGTGCATTACCGGAGTGCGGGCCTGCGCGTCCACGCCAAGGCCGACGATTCTCCGGTGACCCGTGCCGATCTCGATGCGCACGCCGTGCTCTGCGATGCCCTCGTCCGCATCGCGCCCGGGATTCCGATCCTCTCGGAGGAAGGCGAGCATCAGGCAGCCGCCGAGCGGGCGCACTGGTCGCGGTGCTGGATCGTCGATCCTCTCGACGGAACCCGGGAGTTCCTGGCGCAGAACGACCAGTTCACGGTGAACGTGGCGCTCGTGGAGCACGGACGCCCCCTGCTCGGGGTCGTCGGGGTCCCGGCGCGCGGCGAGGCCTTCGTCGGCCTGGTTCCGGAGCGGCGGGCCTGGCGCGCCACGGCGGCGGGCGGGCCCCGGATCCCCCTGCACACGCGCCCCTGTCCCGCCGACCCGGTGGTGCTCGCCTCGCGCAGTCACCGTACGGCGGACCTCGAGGCGCTCCTCGGACGCCTTCGGGCGGCCTTTCCGGCGGCCCGGGAACGGGCGGTGGGCAGCGCGCTCAAACTCGTGGAACTCGCCTCCGGTGACGCCGATGTCTACCCCCGACGAGGGCCCTGCGCCGAGTGGGACATCGCGGCGGGAGAGGCCGTGCTCGAGGCCGCAGGCGGCCTGCTTCGGGACTTCGACGGACAGCCGCTGCGTTACAACAAGGCCGAGACCCTGCTCAACCCGGATTTCTGGGCCGTGGGCGACCCGGACGGTCCCCTGCGCCGCTGGCTGGAGGCCGGAAAGCCATGAGGCAGGCTACGGTGGGGCGAGAAGATTCGTTTCTGATCAGAGGGTTAGGGCGAGGGGTGGGTGCTTCGAGGCTCACAGGGCCGGACTGTATGAATGCATTCGCCCTGCCGAGGAGAATACTGTGTATTCATACAGTCTCGACCCGTGAGTCGGTCAGAATAGCGAGAATCCCCGGTGAAGGAAAGCCGGCTGAGACCACATCCGGTGACGGGAGGGCGTGGTGACGACGACCCCCCGCAGCCCTGCTGCCGATGCCTTCTCGCGCTACCTTTCGGAGGTGGGACGGCACGCGCTGCTGGGCGCCGAGGGCGAGCGTCGCCTGGCGGCGGAGTTGGCGGAGGCGCGCCGCGCCTGGGTCGGCGTGGTCGCCACGGTGCCCGGTGCGATCGCGCAGATCGTCGCCCGGCTGGAGATCCGCCTCGCCGAAGGCGCCCGCGTCGGTGACCTCGTCGAGGGTCTTGCCGAAGCGGATGGGCTGCCGGAGGACCCGGACGCTCGGCCCGAGGATGGGGTGCCGCGTCTCAGGGCGCGGCTCGCCGAGCTGGTCGCCCTCTGTCGCGCGGCCGAGGCGGATGGACGCGACGCGGAAGCGCTGCAGGCCGCGTTCGTGTCCGTCCGCTGGCGCCGCTCTGCCACGGCCCCGGTGCTCGCCGAATTCCGCCAGCGGCTGCAGGCCCTCGAGGACGATGATCGAGACGCGCGCCAGCTGTGCCGCTGGCTGGGTGGCATCGCCGCGGCGCAGCTCGATGCGGTGCCCGTCGGCATGCTCGACCGGGCGTGCCTGTCGACCTGGCGTCGACGCGGGGTGCTGTCCCGCGAACTGGCACCGGGGCTCACCCGGGAGCTCGCGGCCCTCTGGGCCCGACGCGATGCCTGTCTCGAGCAGTTCGGCCAGCCTGCGGAGGCCGTGCTTGCGCTGGGGGTCCGGCTGGATCGCGCTGAGCGCCGGGTTGCCTCGCTCAGCGATCGCTTCGTGCAGGCGAATCTGCGCCTGGTGGTGTCGATTGCGCGTCCCTACGAAGGTCGGGGGGTCCCGCTCGCCGATCTCGTTCAGGAGGGCAACATCGGTCTGTTGCGGGCCGTCGAGCGCTTCGATCACCGCCTCGGCTATCGCTTCTCCACCTACGCGACCTGGTGGATCCGCCAGGCGGTCGCGCGCGCCGTGGTCTCCCAGGGGCGCACGATCCGCATTCCGTCCGGGCTCGCCGAGCTCGTGCAGCGGATCCGGGCGACGACGCGACGCTGGCTCGTCGAGCGAGGTCGGGAACCGAGAGTGTCCGAGCTTCTCGCCCTCGGGCTCGGCCCCGAGGCACGCGTCCGCGAGGCCCTGGCGCTCGCCCTGGAGCCTGTGTCGTTGGACGCGCCGCTCGGTCCCGAGGCCGACGCCGACCTGCACGGGCGGGTGGCCGACGATTCCGCGGACACGGAGGGCGTCGCCGAGCGGGAGCTTCTCGTGCGGACCGCGCAGGGGCTCCTCGACAGGCTTCAGGAGCCTGCGGCGACGGTGCTGCGTCTGCGCTTCGGGATCGGCGCTTCTCGCGAGCACACGCTCGCCGAGGTGGCGGCGGCCCTGGGCCTGTCGCGCGCCCGGATCCGTCAGATCGAGCTGGAGGCACTCCTGCGGCTGCGCGGCGAGGCGCCGACGCTGCGTCTGCTGCTCGAGGACTGAGCGCCGTCAGAGAATCTCGACGAGCTCGATCTCGAAGTTCAGATCCTTGCCCGCGAGCGGGTGATTCGCATCCAGGGTGACCTGTTCGTCGCCCATGGCGCTCACGTGGACCACGAAGGGATTGCCCTCCGGATCCTTCATCTGGAGGGTCTGACCGACTTCCAGGGAAAGATCGTCCGGGAGCTGGTCGCGCTGCACCTGGGCGACGAGCTCGTCACGGCGCGGCCCGTAGGCCTCCGTCGAGACGATCAGCGTGGTGCAGGTCTCGCCCGGCGTCATGCCTTCCACGGCGGATTCGAAGCCGGGAATGAGCCGGCCCTCTCCGAGCTTGAACTCGAGCGGCTCACCGCCGTGCGACGAATCGAACTGGGCGCCATCGCTCAGGGTGCCGCGGTAGTGGACGCGTACGGTGTCTCCGGTCTGGGCTCTGGACACGCGCTCCTCCTTGTCGAGTGATCGGCGTTCATCCTGCGACGCCACACGCGGAGTTTCGCATGAGGGTCGAGGTCGCCTCAAAAGCGCGCGCCGGCGCTCGCGCGGCGTCGCCCTGATGGGTCACGACAGCATCCAGCGGATCCAGGCCGTCGCGATCAGCGGTGTGAGCACGCCGGATACGGTGCCGATGAGCAGGAAATCCCGCGCCGCGAGGCGCCCTGTGGCATGCGCGAGGGCATTCGGCGGGGTTGCCACGGGCAGGGCCATGGCTGCGGAGGCGCAGAGCGCGACCGTGATCGCCGCAGGGGTCCCGGCGGAGACCGAGGCGCTGAGGACCAGGGGGACGAGCACGTTCGCGGCTGCCGTGTTGCTCATGACGTTGGACAGCAGCACGGCGACGCTGCCTGCCAGGAACACGAAGAGCGCATCGGGGAGAGCGGTGCCGGTGAGGGGGCCGACGATCCAGGCGGCGAGCCCCGTGTCGTGGATGGCCTGCCCCAGGGCGAGTCCACCCGCCAGGAGGAAGAGCACGTCGTAGGAGAGCCGGCGGAAGGCGTCGACGTCGAGAATGCCCGTGGCCGTGAGCAGCACCACCGGCACCACGGCGACCACGGGCGTCGGCAGGCCGTGCAGGTCCTGGGTGAGCCAGAGCCCGAGGGTGGTGATCAGGGTGACCGCCACCACCAGCACCTCCCAGTGGGCCGCACGGGCCTGGCGAGCGCCGGCGGCGGTCACGGCGAGGGCGTTCATGGGCGGCAGGCCCCGCAGGCGCAGCAGCAGAAGACCGATGAGCGCCGCCGCGAGGAGCAGTGCGGGAGGCAGTCCCAGGGTGAACCAGCGGGCGAAGGAGATGAAGGTTCCGGTCTGCTCGGCCAGCACGCCGACGGCGATGGCGTTCGGGGGCGTGCCGACCAGGGAGCCCATCCCGCCGAGATTCGCACCCAGGGGCACGGCCAGCACCAGGGTCGCCGCGAAGCGATCGCTGCGATCCCGGTCGGCGATCAAGGGGGCGATGAGCGCCAGCATCATGGCCGTCGTGGCCGTGTTGGACATGATCATCGACAGCACGAAGGCGATGCCGGCGACTGCCGCCACGAGCGCCCGGGGCCGGGTCGCGAAGCGTGCGAGCGCATGCAGCGCGAGCCAGCGATCGACCCCGGTCCGGCTCATGCCGGCCGCGAGCACGAGTCCGCCGAAGAACAGCCAGATGAGGGGATGACCGAGCACCAGGACCTGACGCTCCCAGGCGCCGTCGGGGTCCCTGGGGTCGCCGAGGAGGAGGACCTGGAGCGCGATCACGCCGATGCCCACGGCGAAGGCCGGGATCGCTTCGGTGATCCACAGCCCCGCGGCGACCAGGAGCATGAACAGCGCTCGTCGCGCGGCCTCCCCGAGTGCGGGATCCTCGGGCACCGCCCAGGTGAGGGCCGCGGCGCCCGCGCAGACGCCGAGAAACAATGCCAGGCGGCGTGGCGAGGACAGTTCCAGCCACCCCAGCACGCCCTGGGGCAGGGCGCGATTCGGCAGTGCGTCGGGTTCGGGTGACGGCTCGGGCGAAGGCTCGCCTGGGGCCATGGGATCAGGGTCCTGCGTCGACCAGTTCACGGATGCGGACCCGGGCTTCCTCCAGCGCCGCGTCCCGGTAGGTCTCGGAGACCGCAAGGCCCTCGGCGTAGACGAAACGCAGGTCCTCGATGCCGATCAGTGCGAAGAACTGGCGAACGTAGGGCGTCTGCAGATCGCGGTCCGTGCCCTCGTAGAGGCCACCGCGGGCGGCGAGCACGAACACCGGGCGATCGGCGAGCAGACCGCGTGGGCCGGTCTCGGTGTAGCGGAAGGTGATGCCCGCGCGCGCGACGTGATCGAACCAGGCCTTGAGCGTGCTCGGCACGCCGAGGTTGTACATGGGCAGGCCCAGGACCACGACGTCTGCCGCGCGCAGTTCCTCGATGAAGCGCTGTGATCGTTCGAGGGTGGCGCGCTGGGCCGCCGTGAGTTCGCCGTCCGGCTGGCCGAAGGCGAGGAAGCCGGCCGCATCGAGATGGGGAACCGGTTCCGCGGCCAGGTCCCGCACCGACACCTGGTCCGGCGTGTGGTGCGCGCACCAGGCGTCCACGAAGGCGTCGGCCAGGCGGGAGGACTGTCCCCCCTGCCCGAAGAGGCTCGTGCGCATGTGCAGCAGATGGCTCATGGTGCAGGCTCGAAGGTCGTTGCGTCGGTGCTCCGATCACGCTGCACGATGTCGAGGATGAATGCCAGCTTGGCCGTCGCCGGGGCGAGCGACACGAAGGGATAGGCATCGGCGAAGCCCATGGCGCGATTGAGCTCGTTGATGGCCGCTCCCACAGGGGCGAAGCGCTCGACGAGGCGGGCGCCATCCGACTCCTCGTAGGGATCCTCTGCAGGGCCGATGACGGCGAGCGCGGCGGCGCTCTCGAGCGTGTCGAGGAGATGCAGCAGATGCGCGAAGGTCTCCGCCCAGTCCTCCCAGGGGTGGCTCGAGGCATAGGCGCTGATGTAGTGCTGGTGCCAGTCCGCGGGCGGGCCTGCTTCGTGATGGCGGCGCAGGGCCGCGCCGTAGTCGGCGCGTTCGTCGCCGAAGAGCTCGCGGTAGGCTGCGAGGCGTGACGGGTCGCGGGCGATCAGCCGCGGCCAGAAGAAGTGACCGCTTTCGTGGCGGAGATGACCGAGGACCGTCCGGTAGGGCTCGTCCATGGCCGAACGGGTGCGTTCCCGGTAGGCCGGGTCCGCTTCCTCCAGATTCAGGGTGACGATCCCCTCGGCATGGCCGATCTGCACGGAGGGCTCGGCGCCTGCCCGCGCCGCGGGATCGGAGAGCAGATCGAAGCGCATGGGCGCGGCGCCCTGCGCGCCGGTGGGATCCAGGCCGAGACGGATCAGGCCGTAGAGCAGGCGGCGCTTGTCCTGTTCCACGGACGCCCAGCGGGCCGCAGCGCCCGGAGGCGAGAGGTCCGGACGGGTCCGGGTCAGCATGCAGGCCACACAGAGGGTCCGGGTCCCGTCGGCCGGCGCCAGCCAGTTGCAGGCGCAGCCCTGGGCCCCGGTCCGGTTGGCGCAGGCCCGGCCCGGGCCGGCCTCGAGAACGACGACGTCGAGCGCCACCGGATCGATGGCCACCTCCGCGCCGCACTCGAGGCAACGGGAGTTCTCGAAGAACAGGCGATTGCGGCAGCGCGGGCATTCCAGACGGCGCACGGATGGACCCCTCCCTTCTCCAGATGCCCAGCCTAGTGTCCTGTCGGATCAGTTCACAGCGTTCGAACTCGACAGCGGCGGTCGGGCAGGGCGTCGAGAGGCGCCGAAGTGGTCATCCGGAAGCGAACCACGGCGGCAGGCCCCGGCGGCGCTGCGTGCCGGTCTGCCAGCCCGGGAGCAGGCGGCTGCCCTCCCCGTGCGGCCTGGCAGTACACTGTGTGCCCGCCTGGAGGGGACGACCCATGCGCTACACCCGACTTGGCCACACGGGCCTCACGGTCTCGCGAATCTGCCTGGGCTGCATGAGCTACGGCGATCCCGCCTGGCGCGACTGGGTGCTGGACGAGGCTGCCGCTCGACCCTTCTACGAGCGTGCGCTCGACGCAGGGATCAACTTCTTCGACACGGCGGATGTCTACTCGAACGGCGTCAGCGAGGAGATCCTGGGGCGCGCGATGCAGGCGCTGGTGAGCGACCGGGAAGACGTGGTCATCGCGACCAAGTGCTTCGGCGGCACGCACGGCGGTCGGCGCAATCGGCACGGTCTGTCCCGCAAGAACGTGATCGCGTCCTGCGAGGCGTCCCTGCGGCGCCTGGGGACGGACTACATCGATCTGTATCAGATCCACCGCTTCGACCCCGAGACGCCCATCGAGGAGACCCTCGAAGCCCTCGACGACCTCGTGCGCGCCGGCAAGGTCCGCTATCTCGGCGCATCGTCCATGTGGACCTGGCAGTTCGCACGCTATCAGGCCCTCGCGGTGGCGCGGGGCTGGTCGCGCTTCGTCGCCATGCAGAATCACTACAACCTCATCTACCGGGAGGAAGAGCGGGAGATGATTCCCTTCTGCCTCGACGACGGCGTGGGCCTGATTCCCTGGAGTCCGCTCGCTCGCGGTTTTCTCGCCGGCAATCGCGACCGGAGCGGAGGCGGGGCGACCACGCGTGCGAAGTCCGACGATTTCGCGCAGCGCATGTACTACGCGGACAACGACTTCGAGATCGCGGAGGCGAATGCGGCCGTCGCGGCCCGTCGCGAGCTGAAGCCCGCGCAGACCGCGCTGGCCTGGGTGCTCGCGCAGCCCGGTGTCTCGGCGCCGATCATCGGCGCCACCCGACTGGACCATCTGGAGGATGCGCTCGCGGCGGTCGAGGTCGAGCTGTCTGCCGAGGAACTCGCGGAGCTCTCCGCACCCTATCGACCGCACCCCGTGCTCGGTCACCGCTGATCAGCCCGCACTCGAAGGTGCGTCGCTTCCTGCTCTTCTGCCTGGCCGGCGCTGTGGCGGCGGTCGCGCACTATGCGCTCATGGCGGCACTGATCCTGTTCCATGGCGCCCCTCCGGTCTTCGCCTCGTCAGCGGGCGTGGTGCTGGCGACCCTGGTGGCCTTCCTGGGCAACCACTTCGTCACCTTCGCGGATGCCGACGGCACCTGGCAGGAGAACGGTCCGCGCTGGATGCTCGTCGCCGGGGCGGTCTGGCTCATCAACGGCGTCGTCCTCAAGTTCCTGCTCCTGTTCGAGCTGCCCGTGATCCCGGCACAGCTCGCCGCCTCGCTCGTGTCCTTCCTGTTCAGCTTCTCGATCAATCGCCGTTTCACCTTCCGCCTCTAGCTGCGCCCCCCGCTCTGGCGCCTCGTCCCCGGCGCCCGCGGACCGGCGCCGCTCCGCCTGCGTGGACACAGCGACGGGCTTGACCTGCATCAACGCCAGCAACGGCCGCCGGGACGACCCTTGGGGGTGTCGCAAGGAGGACGGGCACATGGATCACAATCTCATCAGTGACCGCACGACGGTCCGCAATCTCGTGCTGGTGATCGGGTCTCTCGTCGGCATCGCGCTGGCGCTCGTGGTGGTGGTGTCCTTCGTGACCTGAAGGGCGTTGCCGGAGGGGGGGCTGCCGCACTCCGACCCTCGGGTCGCACTGCACTGCTAGACTGGGCTCCGCGGGCGCGGTCGGATCCAGTCATGAACGAACAGCTGCCGATCCCGGGCGCGCCCGAGGCTGTCGCACCGGTCACCGACCACCATGCCGCGACCATGGCCCTGCGGCAGTTTCTCCGCGCACATCCCCGCGTCGTGTTGCTCACGGGCGCCGGCTGTTCCACTGAATCCGGCATCCCCGACTACCGGGGGCCCGACGGTGCCTGGCGTCAGCGGCGACCGATCCAGTACCAGGATTTCGTGCGCTCCGAGCAGGCGCGGCGTCGCTACTGGGCGCGCAGCATGCGCGGCTATCCCCTCATGGCCCGGGCGGAACCGAACGCGACCCATCGCTGGGTCGCCGCGCACGAAGCACGCGGTGGCGTGGAGCTGCTCGTGACCCAGAACGTCGATGGTCTGCACGCGCGGGCCGGGTCCGGTGCGCACGTGGAGCTGCATGGACGGATCGCCGACGTGGTCTGCCTGGACTGTGGAGCCCGTGGCGCCCGGGCGGACGTTCAGCGGCGCCTGGAGCGTTCGAATCCGGCGCTCGACGGCCCCCGGCCCGAGACGATCGCGCCGGATGGTGATGCCCACGTGGAGGATGCGGCCCTCGAGACGTTCGTCGTCCCTGATTGCGAGCGCTGTGGCGGCATGCTCAAGCCGGACGTGGTCTTCTTCGGGGAGTCGGTCCCGCGGGAGCGGGTGGACCGGACGCGCGCGGCCCTGCAGCGGGCCGACGCACTGCTCGTGCTCGGCTCGTCGCTCATGGTGTTCTCGGG
>JAZBPI010000174.1:0-8091 GCA_036351555.1 Pseudomonadales bacterium | reverse complement strand
TCCGATGCGAGAGGCCACCGAGCAGGCCGCCTGATCGCAGGCCGCCTGACCGCAGGCCGCCTGACCGCAGGCCGCCGGAGCGCCGGCCGCAGGATCGCCAGCCGCCGGATCACGGATCCGCCCTTGCAGCCCCCGGCGACCGCGACGACCATGGGTCCATTGCGCCGAAGCAGGACAGCCCGTGGCCCGCGCACCGCTCAGCCATCACTCGATCCTCGCCCTGGTCGCCCCCCTGACGCGCATCGGGCGGCGCGTGGATCTCGAGGCGAGCGATCGCATGGCCCGGCGCATCGCCTTCCGCACCGTCGAGCACGGCAGCGCCGATACGGGCGAGCGGGTCATCCGCGAACGCCTGATTCTCGACTGCGCCGCATCCGAGGGGTTCGTCGTCGAGCGCAGCCTCGACGACGGCCAGGGTCTCTGCAGTCGCGACGAGATCCGGGCGCCCTCGGTGGACGGCGTCGCACGCTGGCTGGCCTCGAGCGACCCCCGGGATCGCTTCCCGGAACACGGCGGGATCCCCACGGCAGAAAGCGTGCATCTCGGCGTCGACGACCAGGGGCACGCCGCGGGCGCTGCCTGCCTGCGCGCGGCCAGGGCTCTGGTCCGCGGCCTGGATCTTCGACTCGACACCGACACCGTGCCGCCGGAAGTGGTGCGCTTCACGCTGACCCCGGAACCGGGCTCGTCCATCACCTGGCTGCCGAGCGATCTGCTCGCGCTCCTGGGCCGTCGCTGGCGTCGCCTCGAGCACGACGGCCGACGCTGGCGAGCCAGCTATCGCTCCACCCGTTCCGAGGCGGCGCGGGCCGCCGATCTGCGCGCGTGCTTCGCCCGTACGGTGGTGCATCTCGATCAGGTCCTCGGCGCACCGCCGACGGACTTCCACGCACGCTTCGCCCCGCTGCGCTGGCGCGTCGCTGCACGCCGCGCGCTGCCCCTGGCGCTGTGCGTCGCCGTCCCCCTGGTGTTCGGCGCGATCACCATCTGGGCCCACCGGGCCGGCTTTCGTCTTCACCCCCTCGCGCTGCAGGTTCCGCCCCTGATGATGGTGGGTGCAGCGATCGCCACGGCGCGGGAGATTCCGATCCTCGAATGGCCCCCCCGCCCCGGCCCCCTGCCTGCGGATGCCTGGCAGCCGCTGGGCGCCGGTCCCGATGCGCAGGCACGAGCGGCCTGAGAACGCTCAGCCCCTTCGCTGGCCTGAGGCGGCGCCCTGCGGCAGCATCCCGGGGCGGCCGGCATGGAGCAGAGACAGCATGTACGCCAATCCCCTGAACGTCCCCGCGGTCTCCGTGGCGACGGCGAAAGCCGCGCTCATCGAGCAGTTCCGCGATCCCGTGCTGCGCCACCGCGCGACCATGCTCTGGGGCACGCGGGGGGTGGGCAAGTCCTCCATCGTGCGGCAGGTCGCCGAGCACTTCGCCCTTCCCCTCGTCGATCTGCGCCTGACCACCATCGAACCCGTGGACATCCGCGGCGCCATCTATGCCGACGACGCCAGCGGGCGCACGGTCTGGTTCCCGCCGGAATTCCTGCCCGGCCCGGATCAGCCCGAGGGCATCCTCTTCCTGGACGAGATCACCGCCGCGGATCAACGCCTGCAGAGCTCCGCCTACTCCCTGATCCTCGATCGCCGGGTCGGCGCCTACGCGCTCCCTGATGGATGGCAGGTGATCGCCGCCGGCAACGCGACCTTTCACGGCGCCGTGAGCCAGGACATGGGCACGGCGCTCGCGGACCGCATGTTCCATTTCCACGTGCAGAGCACCCTCGAGGCCTTCATCGCCTACGCCCTCGAGCACCGCCTCGCACCGGAGGTCATGGCGTACCTCCGCGTGCGCGCGGATCGCCTCGACGATACGCAGAGCCAGCTCGCCAACGACCATCTCGTGGGCGCGAGCCCGCGCGGCTGGGAGGATGTCTCCGCCGTCCTCGAATCCTCCATGCCCGAGGAGACTCGACGCCTCTTCGTCCAGGGCCGCATCGGCGCGGCGAATGCCGCGGAATTCTTCGGCGTGCTCCGCGAACTGCGCGCCGGCGCGGACGTGGCGAAGCTCCTCGCCGCTGCCCCGGGGCAGGAGACGGCCGCCCTGCTGCCGGGCTCCCTCGACGGCCTCTACGGTCTGGTCTATGGCCTGGTGGCCGCAGTCAGCGACGCGTCCACGCTCGCGCGCGCCTTCGCGATCGTCGAGCAGTATCCGGACCTGCGCGCCGCGTCGCCGCTGCCGATCCTGGAGGCGCAGACCCTGACCATGGAGCTGCTCCTCGGCCGTGCCCTGGCGCTCGGCCTGGAAGAAGTGGCGCAGGAAGACCCCGCCTACGCGCGCTATCTCGCACGGCGGGAAGCGGATCTCGACGTTCGCGCTGCACGGTGATGCGCAGCGATCCAGCACCCTCCGTGGTTCAGCGGCACCGCGGGACGGAGGCGGTGCGCACGCTCGTGGAGTACGCGCCGGCCACCGGTGGCCTGGCGCTCTGGGCCCATCACCGGGATGTGGAGGCCACTCCCGGCGAAGTCGGCTACGTCGCCGTGAACGACGGCCACACGATCCGCTACGGCCCCGGCTTCGACGCCCTGCCGCTGTCCGAGCAGCTCGCGGTGGTGGCCCACGAGGTGCTTCACGTCGCCCTGCGGCACGCGGAACGGGAGGCCGCGCTCCGCGCCCTGCTCGGGGACGTGGACCCGGAGCTGTTCAACATCTGCGCCGATGCGATCGTGAACAGCAGCCTCGATCACCTCGACTGGCTCAGCCTCCCCCACGGCTCCGTCAGACTCGAGCAGCTGCTGACCGACACCCTCGGCGTTCGCGAACCGGTGGAGAAATCACTGCTGCAGTGGGACGTGGAGCGCCTGTACCGCGCGCTCGACGACCGCGGTACCGGGAACGACGAGCGCGGTGAGCGCAGAACCCGTTCGGCGCAGGGCAGTGATCCCTCGACGGAGGCGGGACGCCCGACGACACGACCCGACGGCCCCCGCGCGGCGCGGGCGCGGGCCCTCGGTGCGCAGATCCTGCGCGACCTCGACGCACCCTCCACGGACGCGCAACCGGAACAGGCCGTCGAACTGGCCCGCACCTGGAGCGAGCGGCTGCTCCGCGCCCACGCGAGTGACGGGGCCTTCTCCATGCTTCGCGCCCTCGGTGCGGATCTCCCGCGCGTGCGCACGCCCTGGGCGCAGATCCTGCGCACGCAGCTGCAGCGCGGTCTGGCGCTGGCCCCGGACCTCTCCTGGTCACGACCGTCCCGCTCCTGGCTCGCCAACCGAGGACGCAGCCCAAGCGGCCGTCGACTGCCCTGGGAACCGGGGATCGTCGGTGTCCGTCGAACGCCGCGCCTCGTCGTGATCCTGGATGCGTCCGGCTCCATCTCCGACGATCTCCTCGACCGCTTCGCGACCGAGATCGCCGCCATCACCCGGCGCACGGGAACGGGCCTGACCCTGATCGTCGGCGACGACACCGTGCGCGCCGTCAGCCACCATCCACCGGGCGTCGCGACGCTGCCGCGCCAGGCGCTGCAGGCCGGCGGAGGCACGGACTTCACGCCTCTGCTGCAGGAGGCCGATCGCCATCGCCCGGACCTGGTGGTGGTCCTGACCGACCTCGAGGGGCCTGCCCGCCACCGACCGGCCTGTCCCGTGCTCTGGGCCGTGCCCGGCCAGGGCAATGCTCCGGACGTGCCCTTCGGCCGCCTGCTGCTGCTCGAGGACTGAGGGTTCCGAGCCGCCGCGCGGCAGGCGCACCTGGACGCTACACTGGGCGGTGTCCGACACGACGACCACCGGGAGACACCATGAAGGACGGGATCGCGACGATCTTCGACTCGATCACCGCACTCACCGGGACCCTCGTCGTCCTCGGGCTGGTCGCGATCGGCGTCCTGCTGTTCGCGAGCTACCTTGCGGACCTCCGCCAGACCCAGCACACGATCCGGCGCAACTTTCCCCTCGTCGGGCGCGCCCGCTACTGGCTCGAGAGCCTCGGCACCTTCCTGCGTCAGTACTTCTTCGCCATGGATCGGGAGGAGATGCCCTTCAATCGCGCGCAGCGCTCCTGGGTCTATCGCGCCGCGAAGAACCTCGACAACACCGTCGGCTTCGGGTCGACGAAGAACGTCTCGACCCCCGGCGCCGTGACCTTCCTGAACACGCCCTTCCCGGAGCTCGACACGGAAGCCGCGGTGACGACCACTCTGCGCATCGGTCCCTACTGCCGCACACCCTACGACGCCCCCCACTTCTTCAACATCTCCGGCATGAGCTTCGGTGCGCTCTCCCGGGTGGCCATCGAGGCGCTGTCCCTGGGCGCGAAGCGTGCGGGCTGCTGGCTGAACACCGGTGAGGGCGGCCTGTCGCCCTACCACCTCTCTGCCGGCTGCGACATCGTCTTCCAGATCGGCACGGCGAAGTACGGCGTTCGCGATGCGCAAGGTCGGCTCTCCCCCGATCGCCTTCGCGAGATCGCCGCGCTGCCCCAGGTGCGCATGATCGAGGTCAAGCTGAGTCAGGGCGCGAAGCCCGGCAAGGGCGGGATCCTGCCGGCCCACAAGGTGACGCCCGAGATCGCCGCGACCCGCGGCATTCCCGCAGGCGAGGCCTCGATCTCACCGAATCGTCACCCCGAGATCGGGTCCGCCGCGGAGCTGCTCGACTTCATCGCGCAGGTTCGCGACCTGAGCGGCAAACCCTGCGGGATCAAGCTCGTGCTCGGCAGCAGCGACTGGCTCGGGCAGCTCTGCGACGAGATCCATCGCCGTGGCATCGAGAGCGCACCGGATTTCATCACCGTGGACAGTGGCGACGGTGGCACGGGCGCTGCGCCCATGCCCCTCATCGACGACGTCGGCCTGCTTCTGCGCGAGAGCCTGCCCATGGTCGTGGACACGCTCGTGGAGGCCGGCCTGCGCGAACGCGTTCGCGTGATCGCGTCGGGCAAGCTCGTCACCCCCACGGAGGTCGCCACCGCCCTGTGCACCGGCGCCGACTTCTGCGTCACCGCGCGCGGCTTCATGTTCTCGCTCGGGTGCATCCAGGCGCTGCAGTGCAACCGGAACACCTGCCCCACGGGGATCACCACCCACGATCCTCGGCTCCAGCGTGGCCTCGTACCGGCGGAGAAATCGGAGCGGGTCGCCCACTACCACGCGAATCTGGTCAAGGAAGTGGAAACCATCGCCCACTCCTGCGGCGTCCGGGAGCCGCGCGAGTTCCGTCGGCACCACGTGCGCGTCATGACCGACAGCGGCAAGTCCATGCCCCTGAGCGTGCTCTATCCGGACGCGGAGCCGATCCGTCTCGTCGACGCCGAACGGCAGGCCGGCTGAAGCGCGTCAGGCACCCGCTGCATGGGCCTGCAGGGTCGCGAGCGGAATGATCTCGAGCGCTGCCGCATGGGTCGCCTCCAGTCGCACCGGCGGGGCGCAGCCCGCTTCCTCGGCTTCGAGCCAGCGCGTCGCGCAGAGACACCAGCTGTCCCCGGGCTTCAGACCGGGAAACTGGAACTCCGGACGCGGCGTCACCAGATCGTTGCCCTGCGCCACGGAGAAGCTCAGGAAGGCCTCGGTCAGGGTCGCGCAGACCACGTGCCGACCGATGTCGCTCGCGTGGGTGTTGCAACAGCCATCACGGAAGAAGCCGGTCAGGGGCCGCGACGAACACTCCGCCAGCGCGCCACCGAGAACGTTTCGCGCGCCGCGCCCTCCGCCGCCCTCACCGCTGTCGAGATCGAACATCAGTCTGCCTCCTGCACTGCATCCAGTCCGCACACCTCGATATCCCTGCCATCACGCAGGACGACGCGCCTCCGCCGACACCCCGCGGACGCTCCGGGCCTCATGCACCGACCTCCTCGGCGTCCAGCACCTCGGACTCGGCCTCCGCATCGCGGCACCAGTGCCCCAGGTCGGCATCGTCGTGGAGATGTTCGAGCCAGGGCCAGCAGAGTTCGGGTACGGCGATGCCGTAGGTCCTGAAGCGCAACGCGACGGGCGCGTAGTAGGCATCCGACAGGGACCATTCCCCGTGCAGCCAGGGCCCGTCGGCCCCGAAGCGGGCGCGCGCCTCACACCAGAGGGACAGCACCCGCTCGACGTCCCGCTGCGCAGCCGAGGACGGCTGCACGACCCGGCCCCGTGCACGGATGTTCATGGGCAATTCGGCTCGCAGGGCGGCGAAGCCGGCGTGCATCTCGGCCACCGCCGATCGCGCATGGGCCCGCGCCGCCGGATCGGCGGGCCACAGGGACCGGCCGACCTGCTCCGCTGCGTGCGCGCAGATCGCCAGGGAATCCCAGACCTCGACGCCGTCGTCGATGAGCACCGGCACCCGCGCCGCAGCCGAATAGGCGCGGATCTGTGCCGGAAACTCGGGCGTGTCGAGGGGGATGCGCAGTTCCCGGAAGGCGAAGCCCAGCTGCTTGAGCGCCAGCCAGGCGCGGAGCGACCAGCTCGAGTAGTTGCGATTGCCGATGATGAGCAGGGGCTCGTCCGCCACCCGGGCACCTCCCTGACCGACGCGTGCAGGGTGCTAGCATACGCATCCCGGCGCGTGCTGCACGCGCCGTCGGCACGACACGGGCCCTCTCTGCCGCAGGCCGAATGCATGCAGCCCGTGCACGTCGTCTGGTTCAAGCGCGATCTGCGCATCGAGGATCACGCCCCCCTGGCAGCGGCCGCTCGCGGACGCGTCCTGCCCCTCTACCTGGTCGAACCGGGTCTGTGGCAGCTGGACGACGCGGACGGTCTGCACTGGCGTCGCCTCCGCGGGGCGCTCGTCGAGCTCCGCGCCACCCTGGCCGAACGCGGTGCCCCGCTGGTGGTGCGGACCGGCGATGCCGTCGAGGTGCTCGAGGCGCTCTGGCAGCAGACCCGCTTTCCCGCGCTGCACAGCCATCAGGAAACCGGCAACGGCTGGACCTTCGCCCGTGATCGCGCCGTGCAGCACTGGTGCCGATCGCGGGGCGTCCACTGGGAGGAAAGCCTGCAGTTCGGGGTCTTCCGGGGCACGCCGGACCGGGAGGGCTGGTCACGGCGCTGGGAGCACCTCATGGCGCGACCCCGGACGCCGGCGGTCGCCGCTCTGCAGGCCACGGGCGTCGACCCCGGCCCGATTCCCGAATGGCCGACACCGCAGCTCAGGGACCTGCATCCGGCCGTGGAACGCCGGGTCACGACCGCAGATTGCGGAGCGACGGCTGCGCACGCCGGTCTCGAGGCCTTCCTGGGCGGCCGCGGGCGGCGCTACCACCTCGAGATGTCGAGCCCGCTCACGGCCTTCGAGGCCTGCTCCCGCCTGTCCGCGCCGCTGTCGATCGGCAGCCTGTCCTTGCGCCATGTGGTGCAGCGAACGCGCGCCGTGCAGCGCGCGCTGAAGAACGGGACCGGGCAGCTCGACGACGGCACGCCCTTCCCGCGCCGGGCGCTCAGCGCCTTCGCGTCGCGCCTGCACTGGCACTGCCACTTCATGCAGAAACTCGAGAGCGAACCCGAACTCGAGTGGCGCTGCTTCAACAGGGCCCTCGACGACCTTCGCGAGCGCCCGGGATCCGAACCTCTGCTTCTCGCCTGGCAGCAGGGCCGCACGGGTCTGCCCTTCGTCGATGCCTGCATGCGGGCGCTGCAGCATCACGGCTGGATCAACTTCCGCATGCGCGCGATGCTCGTCGCGGTGGCCGCCTACCATCTCTGGCTCGACTGGCGCGACTTCGGCCCTTTTCTGGCCCGACAGTTCGTGGACTACGAACCGGGTATCCACATCTCGCAGCTGCAGATGCAGTCCGGGGTCACGGGCATCAACACGCTGCGCATCTACAACCCCGTCAAGCAGGGTCACGACCAGGACCCCGAGGGAGACTTCGTGCGGCGCTGGGTTCCCGAGCTTGCGGCGATTCCCGGCCCGGCCATCCACGAACCCTGGACGCTGTCGCCGGGCGATCTCGACGGTGTCGGGATCGTGCTGGGCCGCAGCTACCCGCTGCCGGTCGTCGACCACCTCGCGGCTGCGCGAGACGCACGGCGGCGACTCGGACAGGCCCTCGCGAGCCCCGCCGCCCGCAGTGAATCGGCACGCGTGCTCCGCGAGCACGGCAG
>JAZBPI010000173.1:0-3013 GCA_036351555.1 Pseudomonadales bacterium | reverse complement strand
GGGTCCAGGCGAGATAGCGGATGCCGCGCCCGTCCTCGCCGTCGATGCCACCCTGTTCCGTGTCGGCGACGAAGGTCTCCGTCACGTGGTCCGGCGCGAATACCGCCAGCCCACCGGGCCGGCAGTGCCGGCGCGCCGTGTCCATGGCGGAAGCGAGCTCCGCTTCGGAGGTCATGTAGTCCACGGCATCGTGCACGAACACGGCGTCGAAGCCCTGCGCCAGGCGAAGCGTGCGCATGTCCCCCTGCACGTGGGTGCATTCCGGATTCAGGCGCCGCGACACGGCGAGCATCTCGTCGGAGAGATCGACGAGCGTCAATGCAAAGCAATGCTTGAGGTAGGCGGCGTTGTGGCCACCGCCGCTGCCGAGCTCGAGCACCTCGTGGACGGGGATGGACGCGCTTGCGAGCAGCTCGGCGAACCAGGCCGCTTCTTCCTCGTAGTCCTCCAGCGGCGAAATCAGCGGCCACCACTCGGCCAGCTCGCCGTAGAAACCCGGTGTGCTCATCACCGCGCCCAGGTCGCGAGCTCAGGACCCGGTGCCGAAGGCCGCCGCCATCATGCCCATCTTCGCCTTGACCACGTCCGCGAACTCCGGATGCGTGAAGATCCAGAACTGCTCCGTCCGCACGGCCTCGAGGACCTGCTCGGCGACCTGCTGCGGCTCGATGGCCCTGGCTATGATCTCCTCCACTCTCGCCTCGTCCTCCTCCGAACGCGTTCGCGGCGCGCCGGCGAGCTCGTCGGGACGATTGCGCGTCGAGTCGAAGATGTTCGTGCGCACGAAGCCGGGACAGAGCACGGAGACGCCGACTCCGGTGCCGACAAGATCCTGGATGAGCGATTCGGAGAGCCCGACCACGGCGAACTTCGACGCGTTGTAGATCCCCATGCCACCGACGCCGAGCAGGCCGGCCATGGACGCCGTGTTGACCACGTGACCGCCTTCCCCATGAGCGATCATGCCGGGCAGGAAGGACTGCAGACCGTTGATCACGCCCTGGAGATTCACGCCGAGGGTCCAGTCCCAGTCCGCGTGGGTCGCGTCCTGCAGCGGGCCGCCGGCACCCACCCCGGCGTTGTTGCACAGCACGTGCACGGCGCCGAAGTGATCGGTCACCTGCCGGGCGGCGGCGTCCATGGCGAGCCGATCGCGCACGTCGAGTTCGATCCCGAGCACGTCCGCGTTGGACGCCCGGAGCGACGCGACCGCCGCAGCGAGCGCCGGCGCTTCCACGTCGGCGATGGCCACCCGCATGCCGGCGGCCGCGAAGCTGCGCGCCATGGCCAGGCCGATCCCGCTGGCGCCCCCCGTGATGAAGGCCGTGCGTCCTTCGAATTCCTGCATGGCTCGCTCCTCTGTTCGAAGCGGATCAGGGGCGCCGCGCGCCGACGCAGCCCGACGTTCCGATGATCTCAGCCCGGCGCCGTGCCCGGGGCGAGGGACGCCTGGAGGGCCGCGAGCATCTCGGCGCGTTCCGGTGGCACCTCGCCGAAGGCGTCCAGCTGTTCGGCCGCACGCTGCGCGGCCAGCTCCTTCATCTCCGGATGCGTGAACAGCCAGAAGCGGTCCTCTCGCACGCCATCGACGACGATCTGACCGACCTCGGCGGCGTCGATGCCCGTCGCCATGGCCATGTTCATGAGGGCCGCCTGCGCCTGCGCCGCCGCCTCCGCCTCCGCGGACCCCGGAGCGAGATCCGCGGGACGGTTGCGTTCGCTCTCCAGGATGCGCGTGCGCACCATGCCCGGGCAGAGGACCGAGACGCCGATGCCGGTCTCGGCCAGGTCACCGCGCAGAGCCTCGGACAGACCGACGACCGCGAATTTGCTCGCGTTGTACACGCCGAGACCCGCCATGCCGACGATGCCTGCCATGGACGCCGTGTTGACGACGTGCCCCCCTTCCCCAGCCGCCTTGATGTGCGGCAGCACCGCCTGCAGACCGTTGACCACGCCGCCGACGTTCACGCCGAGCACCCAGTCCCAGTCCTGATGGGTCACCGCATCCAGCCGGCCGCCGCGATAGACACCCGCGTTGTTGCACAGCACGTGGATGGCGCCGAAGGCGTCGACGGCTTCCTGGGCAGCAGCGTCGAAGGCCGCTCGATCGGTGACGTCGAGCTGCAGGGCGAGGACCGGAACGTTCTGTCCCTGGAAATGCGCCTCCGCCGCAGCGAGCGCCGATGCATCCACGTCGGCGATCACGATCTTCATGCCCGCCCCGGCGAAGGCCTCCGCCATGGCGAGGCCGAGACCACTGCCACCGCCGGTAATGAACGCCACCCTGCCCGCGAGTTCACGCATGCTTGCCTCCCTGATCTGCTGATCGGTCTGCGTTCCGGCCGTCGGAATCCTGCAGCTCCGCACCCAGCGCCCGGCCGATGAAGCGCGTGAGATGGGTCGCGACGTCCTCGGGGCGCATGCCACGACGCCCCCCGAAGATGGTGCCGTGGCGCATGAGCCCTCCGAGCGCGTGACTGATGAGATCGAGGTCGTAGTCCGCGTGGATCTGCTGGTGCGCCAGGGCCTCCTGGAGGCCTTCGGCGAAGATGCGCCCGAAGCGGTCGTAGAGACGCCAGGCGGTTTCGTCACCGGGCGCGATCATGACGGGATCGAGGAAGGCGACCTGCAGGACACCCGGGTGACGCTCCGCATGATCGAACATGGCCTGGATGAAGGCGCGGATGCGCGCCGTCACCCCGCGGACCTCGGCGAGACGCTCGCGGCACTCGTCGAGCAACCGGCGTTGCGCTTCGTCCGCGAAGGCGAGGAAGACGTCCTCCTTGTCCCGGAAATGCAGGTAGAAGGTCCCGGTGGCGACCCCCGCCTCACGCGCGATGTCCTGCGGACGCGTCCGGTCGTAGCCGCGCTCCACGAACAACCCGGCGGCTGCATCGAGCAGGCGCCTGCGACTCTGCAGACGGCGCCGGGTCTGCCCGTCGAGCGCGGCATCGTCTTCCGCACCGCGACCCTGCAGTTCGTCGACGCCGAGCTCGGTCATGCGCCCTCC
>JAZBPI010000172.1:0-42160 GCA_036351555.1 Pseudomonadales bacterium | reverse complement strand
CGGGCCGCGTCGGTTGCCCGACGCGGCCCGCGGTCCTACCGGATCAGGCGATCACTCAGAGAGCGACGACCTTGTCCGCTGCCGGGCCTTTCTGGCCCTGCACGATGTCGAACTCGACCAGTGCGCCCTCGGCCAGGCTCTTGAAGCCTTCTGCCTGGATGGCACTGTGATGGACGAACAGGTCCTTGCCGCCATTCTCAGGCGTGATGAACCCGTAGCCCTTCTCGTCGTTGAACCACTTCACCGTTCCCTTGTTACGCATTGATGCGCTCCCAAGTTATGCAGAATCGGAGCTCACGCAATGCGTACTGACCGACTGCTGCTACACGCGGATCCGCCGCGCCGCGGTCGGGCCGATAAGGGGCCCGATACGAGAAAGGGCGGTGGCCTCCTAGAGACCACCGCCCTTCCAGAGTCCTAGGTTTCCTGACAGCTGTGCCATGGAAACTGAGCGCACGATCCTCGTTTCGCGGACTTCTGTCAACTGCAAAAGCGCTCCCGTCGATCGCCGTCCGTCGGCGCCCGGACCGAGGCCCCGCCGGGCTCCCCCGCCGTGCCCGATTCAGTCCAGGGTCAGCACGACCTTGCCGAAGGTGCCGTTCCCGGCGACCCGCGCATGGGCCTGCTCCGCCTCCTGCAGGGGGAAGGTCGCATCGATGATCGGACGGATCTCTCCGCTCGCGATCCGCGGCCACACGCGACGCTCCAGCCCATCCATGACCCGCGACTTGGCCGCGACGGAGCGCGCCCGGAGCGTCGAGCCGATGACGCGCAGGCGCTTGACCATCATCAGGCCGATCTCGAGTTCCGCCTTCGGGCCGCCCATGAGACCGATGATGACCAGGCGCCCGTCCGGGGCGAGCGCCTTGAGGTTGTCCGCCAGGTAGGCGCCGCCGACAGGATCGAGGACCACGTCGAAGCCGGCGCCACCGGTCCAGGCGCCGACCGCCTCCGCGAAGGGTCCCTGGTGGCGGTCGTGCCCCCCTTCGGCGCCGAGTTCGACACAGCGATCGATCTTCTCGGCGGAGCCCGCCGTCACCCAGACGGGATTGCCGAAGGCGCGGCCGAGCTGAATGGCCGCGGTGCCCACGCCGCTCGCGCCCGCATGAACGAGGAAACGCTCGCCGACCTGGGCTGCAGCTTCCATGTAGAGATTGAGATAGGCCGTCGCGAACACCTCGGGAAGCGCGGCGGCCTGCACCAGATCGATTCCCTCGGGAACGGGCAGCGCCTGACCGGCAGGCACCACCACCTTCTCCGCATAGCCACCACCGGCGAGGAGCGCGCAGACCTGATCACCCGGGGCGAAGCGCGCGACGCCCTCGCCGATCGCCTCCACCACGCCCGCGCATTCGAGACCGAGGATCGGGCTGGCACCGGGCGGCGGCGGATAGGCACCACTGCGCTGCACGAGATCGGCCCGATTCACCGCCGTGGCCCGATTGCGGACGAGGATCTCGCCGACGCCGGGGACGGGATCGTCAATCTCGGCCCAGACCAGCCTGTCGTCCCGGATGTCGATCGCCTTCATGGACTGGGCGCTCCCAGGTCGTTTCCGGGCCGACGTGGCCCGAGGGAAGCGGAATCCTAGCAGGCTGCCGAAACTCACTGTCAGCAGCCTGCGAGCAGCCGGAAGGTCCCGGACAGGACGCACCGGACCAGAACGCTCGTGCAGCGAAGGGAGAGGACGATCAGTCGGGCCGGAAGGTGAAGCGAACGGCAGCACGCACCGGCACGGGGCGCCCGTGCAGCTCCGCCGGCGCGAAGCGCCAGCCGCGAATCGCATCGAGACTGGCCTCGACGAAGACTTCCGCGGACGCCTCACTGGCTTCCACGTCCACCACCCGGCCCTCCTCGTCGACCGTGAACTCCACCTCGACCCAACCGCCGATCGAGCGCGCGCGGGCCTGGCGTGGATAGCTGGGCGAGCGCTGCCCGAGCACCTCGAGATCGGTGACGCCGAGCACCTCGTCGTACTGACCGCGCTCGAAGCGCTCCAGATAGGCCGTGTAGTCGAGATCACGACGCAGCAGATCGAGATCCGCCTCGCCGACGCTCGCCCGCTCCGCCTGCGCGAGCAGCACACCGGCATCGTCGATCCGACGGTCCCGGATGGCCGCGCGCAGGTCCGCGACGAGGCGCCGCCGGACCGTGCCGAGGCCTTCCTCGGCCGTGCGGTTCCCCGGGGATGCTTCCAGCACGGCGGAATAGAGCGCGAAGGCATCCCGCCCTGCCGCATCCATGAGGCGCCCGGCCCGCAGGGCCGCATCGGCGGCCGCGAGCAGTCGCAGTTCGGTGCCGTCGTCCTCGATGCCGGCACGGCTCACCTGCTCCGCCAGCGCATCGACGTCCGCACCGGTGGCGCCGAAGGCGCGCAGATCCGCCAGCAGCGCTGCGGCGTCCGCTGGCGCGTCCGCGGCCAGGGCCCGGTTCGCCGCGCCCAGCAGCGCGTCGATCGCGGCCATGCGCTGCGCCGACGCGGCGGCATCCTGCGGCGTCTCCTCCAGATAGGCGTCCAGGGCACGCACGAGGGCCGCATCGTCTGCGTCCTCACGCACGCGTTCCACTTCGTCCCACAGCCCGCGCACGGCCTGCACGCGCGCCAGCTGGGCCTGGGTACCGCCACCGCGCAGTTCCGCGAGGGTCGTGGCCGCCGCTTCGGCGCGCGGCCAGTCCCGATCGATGACCGCGGCGTCGAGATCGGCCTGCAGCCATTCCACGACGCGCGCGAGCCCGGCCCGAGCCTGGGCCTGCTCGGGAATCCGGCCGAGTACGGCCTGATAGAAGTAGAGCGCGTTGTCGAAACGTGGCGCGACGATGCGCCCGGAGGCGAAGGCGCGCTCCGCCTGTTCGAGCAGCAGCGGCACGCCTTCCGGCGCAGCCTGAGCAGCCATGCGCGGCGCCGGCAGGGCATCGTCCGCGAAGCTCACCTCGACGCGCTCACCCCCGCGCTTCACGAGCCCCCAGCTCGCCAGCACGCCGACGCTGACGAACAGTGCCGCATAGGCAAAGCTCGCGAGGAGCGATCCGCCCTCGGCGCGATCCGCGGTTGCGAAGGCCCCGTTCATCCCGGAAGGCCGAAGACCCGGCGCAGGCGCGCACCGAGTTCCTGGAGCGTGTGCAGGAGCTGGCTCGACGGATTGCCGGACGCATCGACCGGTTCAGACAGGCTCGGCCCCGCCGGCGCCAGCTCCGTGCGGGCCGGCCCGAGATGCTCGCAGAGGGCTGCGTGACGCCGGAAGGCGGACGCCAGCCAGAGCCGGCACTGCCCGATGGACACGGGCTTCAGGAGAAAGCGAAAGACCCGGCCGTGATTGATGAGGTCGATCATGACCTGCGCATCGGCGCGCTCGCTCACGACGATGGTCACGAGCTCCGGCACCCAGCGCTTCAGCTCCGCCGTGAGCGACTCCACGCCCTGGCCGTCGACGTCCGCATCGGTGACGAGCACTCCGGCACGATGCACGGACAGCAGGTCGACCGCCTCCGCGAGCGTCCGCGCCTGACGGACGGCGACGCCTGCGGGCACGGAATCCCGCACGGCAGCCACCAGCTCGTCCTCGTCCGACAGCACGAGCAGTTCCTGGACGTCGGCGACCTGCGCCGCTGCCCGGTCGAGCGCGCCCCGGTCGAGCGCGCCCCGGTCGGACGCGACCCGGTCACCAGACGCCGAGGCCGCGGAAGGGATGTCCGCCGGAGCCGCATCGACGGGCGTCGACAGCACGCTCGCCGCATCCGTCGAAGCGGGCGCTGGCTCGGGGCTGTCCGCGCAAGGCGGCGATGCGGAAGATTCCGCTCCGGCACGGACCGCTTCGCTGTCCACCCTCTCGGTGTCCGCAGGAGCCGGACCGCTTTCGGCCGCCATCGCGACCGGCCCGGACGACGCCTCCGTTTCGAGAAGCCCGCCGCCTCGCACCGCGTCCACGGCGAGCGCGATGGTCTCGCGCAGTTGCTCGCGCGGGCAGGGCTTCATGAGGTAGCGAAACACCTCGCATTCGTTGATCGCGTTCTCGATCGCCGTGAGGTCCGCGTAGCCCGTGAGCAGGATGCGCACTGCATTGGGCGACAGCTCCCGGGCCTGACGCAGCACCTCCACGCCGGTCATCTCGGGCATGCGCTGATCGGACACGATGACGTCCACGTCCTGGGTGCGCAGCAGTTCGATCGCCTCCGCGCCCGAATTCGCCACGAAGACCTGATAGTCGCGGCGGAACATCGCGCGCATGGACGTCAGCACACGCTCCTCGTCGTCGACGAACAGCAGTTTCGCCTGGCTGCCCACTATGCGGCCTCCTCACTGGCATGGGTTCGAGCGGGCAGGCGCACGGTGATGGTCGTGCCCTGGCCCTGGCGGGACGAGACACGCAGATCGCCGCCGTGCTCGTCGATGATGCGCCGCACGATGGAGAGCCCCAGCCCCGTCCCCTGCCCGACGGGCTTGGTGGTGAAGAAGGGCTCCTCGATGCGCGCGAGATGTTCCGGCGCGATCCCGCAGCCCGTGTCCGTCACCGCGATCACCACCGCCTGACCTTCGGGACGGACCGAGAGCGTCAGCCGACCCTCTCCGTTCATGGCCTGCACGGCGTTGGTGATCAGGTTCATGAACACCTGATTGATCCGCGACGGACCGCAGCTGATCTTCGGCACCTCCTGAAAATCGCGCACGATCTCCACGCCGTGCTTGGTCAGGTTGCGCGTGATCGTGAGCGTCTTCTCCAGCCCTTCGCGGACGTCGAAGAGCTCCTGATCGGCACGATCGATGCGGCTGAAGTCCTTCAGCGACTGGACGAGCTCGCTGATCTGCACGAGTCCGTCGAGGGAATCGGTGCTGAGCTGACGGCTTTCGGAGACCAGGGCGTCGAATTCGTCCGGATCGATGGCGGCCGCCATCTCGCGCACGGCGGACGCGGAGGTCCCCGCACCCGATCGGAGGGCTCGGCAGAGGGCCAGGGCCGGCTGCAGGCGACCGACCGTCTCCTCCAGGTTCTCGACGATGGTCTCGACGTTGCTCTGCACGTACATGAGCGGCGTGTTGATCTCGTGCATGACCCCGGCGACGAGCTGCCCCACGGAGGACATCTTCTCCGCCTGCACCAGCTGCACCTGCGAATCCTTGATCTCCTCGTTGGCCCGCGCGAGGTCTTCCGTACGCGCCTCCACCCGCCGTTCGAGATCGTCGTGAGAGCGATTCAGCGCCGCGTAGGACCCACTCAGGCGCAGTCCGAAATAGACGAGCACCACGAGCAGGAGCGCCGTGTAGACATTCAGCACCACCCGGGCATCGCTGAGCATGGCCAGGCGATGCACCACGTCTGCGCCGACCCGTGCACGCAGGGTCGTGAGCAACTGGGGCAGGGGTGTATCGCGAACGGAGGCCGCCGCGCCTTCGAGGGCGTCCCGTGCCGGCAGCAGATCCGCGAGCCCGGAGACGATCGCATCGAGGCGCTCCACGTCCGCCGCATCCGCCAGGGAGACCCTGGAGCGCAGCGCATCGGTGAGGCCTGCCGCTTCCTCCACGGTCATGCCGAGGCGGCCGCGGGAGCGCTCGAGAAACTGCTCGACACCGGCGTACATCTCGTCGGCTTCGGCGTCGAGACGGCGCCTGCGAAGATCCGACACGAGATCGAGGCTCTGATCCCGAAGCTCCGTGCGCAGGCTCCGCAGGCGAATGAGCGCATCGGAAAAGGCGTCGATCCGCGCGGAGAAGGCCTGCAGGTTCGCGTCGACCGCTGCGATCTGGCCGCGCAGGCCACCTGCGCCGGCTTCCTCGATCGGGTCCGGTTCGATGAGATCGAAGGCTCGTACGGCGATGGCGCGAAGATGGTCCAGGGTTCCGGGCTGTGCAGGCTCGATCTCCTCGATGGCGTCCGCGGCGAGACCGATGCGGGTGCGCAGGCCGTCTCGGAGGAGGGACAGCGCATCGACGGTGCCGCGCACCTCGTCATCGCCGAGGATGGCCGCATCGACGCCGTCGAGGATCCGCGGGGCGAGGTCCGCCGATTGGGAGAGGAGCAGATCGAGTCGTCGTACGGCGCCTTCCCCCGGTTGCGTGGCCACCAGGAGCAGGATCCCCAGCAGGATCGCCGCGAAGGCGATCGAGAGGGTCGCGAGGCTGATGCGCATCCAGGGCGCATGGGCGATCGACATGACAGTACGATCCCTGAGCGGGCGGGCGGGTTCGGCGGCTCGGCCTGGCCCACCGAGCCGACTTCTTGCGCAGCGCGCGGCTCTGCGCGGGTACCTTCGGAGTCTAGAAGCACCTGAGAGATTCGCCCGGCACCGCCGGAGGGCCCGGAGCGGGCTTCGGTGAACGGCGTGGTGTGGGCGATGGGCGGTACGGGGACGGTGGGGGAGAGACCTGCGGGACGTCCCGTCGGGCCGCGGCCGGTGTGCCCTGCCCCCAGGCCGGGTTCAGTAGTGGGGCGGCGGGGGTTCGGGGGTCGCGTCCGGCAGATCCGGACGCACGGCCTCGAGGGTCTCGCGCAGCCGCCGGAGCTCGAGCTGGAGCTGCGCGATCTCGCCGGCCTGCGCCGTGACGAGCTGTTCGAGTTCCTGGGCCAGATCGTCGAGGAAGGCGTAGCGGCCCTCGAGGTCGTCGAGTCGAGCGCGCAGCTGAGGATCGCTCACGGCAGGGTCACCAGCGCATGCGCATCTTGACGCCCTGGGCATCCAGATAGGTCTTCAGGCCGGAGCAGCGATAGTCCCCGAAGTGCACCATGGACGCGACCAGGGCCGCATCCGCGTGGCCATCCGTGAGCACGTCGAGGAGATGCTCCGGCCGCCCCGCGCCGCCGGACGCGATGATCGGCACGCGCACCGCATCGGCGATCAGCCGGGTCAGGGCGATCGCATAGCCTTCCCGGGTGCCGTCCGCGTCGATGGAGTTGACGACCAGCTCCCCGGCGCCGAGCTCGACCCCCTGCCGCGCCCAGGCGAGCGCGTCCCTGCCGGTGCGCGTCCGGCCCCCGTTGATGACGATCTCGTAGCCGGAGGGAATCTCGGTGGACGCCGGCACCGCCAGCACGTCCATGGAGAGCACCACGTTCTGATCGCCGAGGGCGTGGGCGCACTCCGCGATCAGCTCCGGACGCTGCACGGCTGCGGAATTGACGTTGATCTTCTCGGCGCCCGCGAGCCGGAGATCCGTCGCGTCGGCGACGCTGCGCACACCCCCGCCGACCGAGAGTGGAATGAACACCTGTTCCGCCACGCGCTCCACCACGTCGAGCATGATGCGCCGACGATCACTGGACGCGGTGATGTCGTAGAACACCAGCTCGTCGAGGCCATCCTCGTAGTACTCGCGGGCCTTCGCGACCGGATCCCCGATGTCACGGGTGTCCACGAACCGGACGCTCTTGGCGAGCTTTCCGTCCCGGACGTCCAGGCAGGCGATGAGGCGCTTGCTCAGCACGACCGTCGCGCCAGGGGAGTATCGGCCTCGACGACCCCGTCCCAGCGGCCGAAGCGCGCGATGAGATCGAGGCCGACGCGCCCGCTCTTCTCCGTGTGGAACTGCACACCGACGAAATTGCGACGGCCGAGGGCGCAGCAGAAGCGGCGTTCGTAGTCGGCGACGGCGAGCGCCTCGTCGGCGTCCGCGGGCTCCGTGTAGTAGCCGTGCACGAAGTAGAACTCGTCCCCGGGAACGATCCCGGCCAGCACCGGGTGCGGGCGGATCACCTCCACGGCATTCCAGCCCATGTGCGGCACCTTCAGGCCCGGATCGTCCAGGCGGAAGCGCCGGACCCGGCCGGGAATCAGGCCGAGGGTCCGCGTGTCGCCCTCCTCGGAATGCTCCAGGGAGATCTGCAGCCCCAGGCAGATGCCGAGCATGGGGGCGCCGGCCTCGAGGGCATGGTGAAGGGCAGTATCCAGGCCGGTACGCCGAAGCGTCGCCATGGCGCTCGCGGCCTGGCCGACCCCGGGAAAGATCACGCGGTCCGCCGTGGCAACGGCGTGCGGATCGGCAGAGATGATGGCGTCCAGACCCACTTCCTGGCAGGCACGCTGCACGCTGCGCAGATTGCCGGCGTCGTAGTCGACGATGACCGTACGGCCCAAAGCAGACCCTCCGCTGGCGATGTGACAACGGGCGAGGACGCGGATACTATCCTGCCCCCCTTGTGAGTGTCATCCGCCCGGGGTTCCCCGAATGCCGGATCGTGCAGTCCTGTTGGTCAATCTGGGTTCGCCGGACTCCCCGACGGAACCGGACGTTCGCCGCTACCTGGAAGAATTCCTCATGGATCCCCGGGTCGTCGATCTGCCGTGGCCGATCCGTCGCTTCATCGTGTCCGCCTTCATCCTGCCCACACGACCGAAGCGGAGCGCGGAAGCCTACGCCAGCATCTGGTCCGATGGGGGGTCTCCCCTGAAGGTGACCACCCGGGAACTCGCCGAGGCCCTGGATGCGCGCCTGGAGATGCCCGTCACCTGGGCCATGCGCTACGGGACGCCGTCCATCGAGGACCGTATCCTCGAGCTGGCCCGCATGGGCATCACGACCTTGCGCTACGTGCCTCTCTATCCGCACTGGGCCATGTCGACCACGGAGACCTCCATCGTGGAGGCCGAGCGGGTGATCGCCACACATGGCCTCGAGATGACCCTCGAGGTGCAACCGCCCTTCTACGACGACCCCGATTACATCGCCGAGCTCGCCGCCACCGCCAGGGAGCAGCTCGAACCCGACGACCATCTGCTGTTCAGCTATCACGGCCTGCCCGAGCGCCAGGTGCGCAAGTGCGACCCCACGGGCGAACACTGCCTGAAGCGACCGGATTGCTGTCAGATCGACTCGCCGGCCCACGCCACCTGCTATCGCCATCAGGTCTACGTGACCTCGGAACTCATCGCCGCCGCCCTCGGCCTGTCCGAGACCCAGTGGGAGGTGGCCTTCCAGTCCCGCGTCGGGCGCGCGAAGTGGATCGAGCCCTACACGGACAAGGTGCTCGAGCACATGCCGGAGCGGGGCATCAAGAAGGTGGCCGTCATGTGCCCGGCCTTCGTCGCCGACAACCTCGAGACCCTCGAGGAAATCGGCATCGAGGGGCGCGAGAGCTTCCTGGAAGCCGGCGGTGAACGCTACAAGCTGATCCCCTGCCTCAATGCGCGGCCCGGCTGGGTCGATCTCCTCGCGGACTGGTTCACCACCGGTGACGACGACCTGGAGACCGACAAGCGCACGGCCCTCGGCATGGGCATGGAGGCCGCGTCCGGCGGGTGAAGGCGCCCACCGTCGAGACCGGCTGCGGCTGGATCCGCGGGCATCGACGCAGGGACGTGCTGCGTTTCGACGGCATTCCCTTCGCCGAGCCTCCCGTCGGCCCCCTGCGCTTCAGCGCCCCCCGGCCACCCACCCCCTGGACCGGCGTCCGTGATGCGACGGCCCCCCGCCCGGGCGCCCTGCAGCGCCCCGGACCCGCGCTCGGCACGCGACCCATCGGCGCCATCGACGAGGACTGCCTGCATCTGAACGTGGTGACGCCGGGCCTCGAGGGCCGGCGCCCGGTGCTCGTCTGGATCCACGGAGGCGGCTTCGTCAACGGCGCCGCGAGTGATCCGATTCATGGCGGTGAGCGCCTGGTGCGGGACGGCGATCTCGTCCTGGTCACCTTCGACTATCGCCTCGGGATCCTCGGGTTCCTGCACAGCGAGGCTGGAAGCAACCTCGGCATCCTCGATCAGCTCCTCGCCCTGCGCTGGGTCCGGGACGAGATCGGGGCCTTCGGCGGCGACCCGGATCGCGTGACCCTGTTCGGCGAGTCCGCCGGCGCCCTGAGCATTCTCGCGCTCATGGCCATGCCCGAAGCCGACGACTGCTTCGCGCAGGCCGTCTTCCAGTCCGGCGCCGCCGTGGGCACCCTCACGCCCGAGCAGGCGGCGCGGGTTCGGCACCAGTTCGCGGACTGCATCGGCAGCGACGATCCGGCTCACTGGCGCAGCTGCTCGGTCGAGCAGCTGCTCGACGCACAGGGCGAGGTCGCGACCCGGATCAGACGGGAGACGGGCAGCGGTGCCTTCCGCCCGGTGGTGGACGGGACCCGCCTGCTCGGGGACGGGACCTTCGCCGTGACCCGCAGCGCCCACCGTGGCCGCGCGATGATCTTCGGCACCAACGCGGACGAGCAACGCCTGTTCCTCGACCTGCGGCGGCGCTGGTCCAGGGACGAGAGCGCCGCGCGTCTGGCCTTCGGTCTGCGAAACCGCATGGACGCGCCCCTGGACGCCGCACACCAGGTCCTCGAGGCCCTGTCGCGACTCCATCCGGAGGAACCGGAAGCCTTCCGTCTCGCCCGGGCCGAGACCGATCTCTACTATCGCCTTCCGGCCCTGGGCTACGCGCGGCGGCGCTGCGAGGCAGCGCCGACCTGGAACTATCTGTTCTCCTGGGCCTCACCGGCCCTGCGTGGCCGCCTCGGCGCCTGCCATGCGCTGGAGATTCCCTTCGTGTTCGGCACGCTCGACGCGCCGGGCATGGACCGTTTCGCCGGCAGCGGACCCGACGCGGAGGCCCTGTCGGCGGAGATGATCGCCGCCTGGAGCGCCTTCGCCCGCGGGGGTGACCCTGCTGCGGCGATCGGCGACTGGCTGCCCTGGGATCCCCAGCGCCGCCGGACCTGGCTGCCCGGCGCCGCGACCCCGATCACCGACGCACCCCAGGAGGCGCAACGGGCGATCTGGGCCGCGCTGCTCCCCGAGGCGGATTTCTGAGCCCGGGGAACTCCCGCTACCGAAAGGACTCGAACCCTGGATGACGCCGTCCCCACGCCGACAGACCGGAGCCGCCCATGTCACCTGCGTCCGCCCAGCACCGCTTCCTGGGAGGCTGCCTCCTGCTGCTCCTGCTCGGTTCGGGGGCAGCCGAGGGCGCCCTGCTCGGCCGTGAGGGTCCGATCGACGCATTCGCTCCGGAGGCCATGATGGGCGAGGCCCCGTCCAACGAGGTCTCCGTCGGGCCCTGGCAGGCCTTCCTCGATCAGTACCTGGTCACCGACGATCCGAGCGGCATCCATCGCGTGCGCTATGCGGCGGTGAGCGAGGACGATCTCGCGGCCCTCGACGCCTGGCTCGAGCAGAGCCAGGCAAAGGGACCGACAGGACTTTCCCGGGATGCCCAGATGGCATACTGGATCAATCTGTACAACGCCCTGACGGTGCGCCTGATCCTGTCCCATCCGGACGTCGAGAGCATTCGGGAGATCAAGGCGGGCCTGTTCAGCATCGGTCCCTGGAGCATGCCCCTTGCCCGGGTCGAGGGGCGAGACCTCTCCCTGGACGACATCGAGCACCGCATCCTGCGCCCCCTGTTCAAGGACCCGCGCATCCACTTCGCCGTGAACTGTGCCTCCCTGGGTTGTCCGAACCTGTCAGCGGAGGCGTTCCGGGCAGACACGCTCGATGCGCAACTGGACGCAGGCACGCGCGCCTATCTCACCCATCCCCGAGGGCTGCGCCTCGAGAACGGCCGTCTGCGCCTGTCGAGCATCTTCGACTGGTACCGGGAGGACTTCCCCGAGGGCCGGCCCGCCTTCATGGCGTGGCTCGCCGACTACGCGCCGGCGTCGGTCGCGGCCCGGGTGCGCACCTACTCTGGACGCATCACCCACGACTACGACTGGACGCTCAACGCGCCCTGAGCCGCGCCGAGCGCTCAGGCCGGATCGATGCGGAAGCCCGTGCGGGGGAAATGGACCCGCACAGCGCCAGCCTGGGGGTCCTCGCGCAGGACCGCACAGGCGTGCGCCGTGCAGTAGTCGAGGACGCCCGCCACGGGCACCAGACCGTAGTCCACCGGCGTCACGGTCACCGGGGCACCGACACGGACGCCTTCGGGAAGATGGCCGGAGTGCACCAGGAGCTCCATGGGCGACGCGGCGCGGGCGACCTCGAGGGCCGCCTCCGCCGTGATCGAGACGTGGTCCGCGTGCCCGAAACCCGCGATCCGCTGCATCCAGTCGCGAACCGCCGCATAGGGCATGAGCAGCGGCGCCACCACCGGATTGCGTTCGAGCAGCCACAGGCAGTGATAGACGGCGAAATCCGCGATCGTCGGCATGCCGCCACAGACCCAGTGCGTGGATGCGAGCTGGGTCTCGAGGCGCACCAGTTCGTCGGCCAGCTCGGCCTGCGCGACCTCCGGTGGCAGCGTGGTGACGCCGGAAGAACCGCGGGACAGCTCCGCGCGATCGGCCGCGAATGTCTGCAGCATGTCTTCGCCGAGGCCGCGCATCATCACTTCGATGGCCTTCGGCTGGAAGCAGAGTGCGACCACGACGCGGAACAGATGGGTGTCTGCCCGCTGCGTGAGACTGCGCACGGCCCACCCCAGTGCCTCGGGATGCAGCGGGCGCTCGTGCCGGCGCTCGTCGAGATACTCGGTGATCACGTGCGTGTCGCAGAAGACGTCCGCACCCACCTGGAGGACGGGCGTCCGCCGATAGCCTCCGGTGAGCGGCATGAGCAGGGGCCGCGGCATGACCGGAGAGATGACCACCGAGCACCAGGGCAGGGCCTTGTAGCCGAGGATCGCGCGGATCTTCTCCGAGAACAGCGAACCCTCGTAGTGGTGCAGGATCAGGTCGAAAGACGGGTCGTTCGTACCCTCAGCCATCGGCGCTCGCTTCCTCCGGTGCGTCGGACCGGTCGAGCAGAGCGCACTCCGCTGCGAGGCAGCGGTGAAAGCTCTGGATGAGCGGTCGGGAAAACAGGGACTTGCGCGCCACGAAGCGTACCGGACGGTTCAGTCCCCGGCGACCCATGTCGAGGCAGCGATCAAGCGGCACGCCGAGCGTGCGCGCGACACCGCGGGGCACCAGGCCGTGGCCGAACCCCGCGAGCGCCATCTGGGCCGCCGAGAAGAAGGATTCGAGGGAGGTCTCGCGCCGGATCCCCAGGCGACGCATGTCTTCCTCGATCGACGCCCAGGCGCCGGACCGCGACTCGATGGTGATCACCGGCAACTCGTCGTCCTCAGGCGCCTGGAAGGGCGCGAGCCCCGCGGGAATCAGCACCATGGGCTCCAGGCGCAGCACTTCGGACACCAGGTCCGTGTCGGCTTCCGCCGAGCCCGTGCACAGCCCGACCATGTATTCCCCGGACCGGACCCGATCGAGGACCACCGGAGAGCGCTGGGCGTGGAACTCGAATTCCACCTCGGGCAGCGCGACGCGCACCCGGGCGAAGAGCGCCGGTGCCCAGGACGCCAGGATGGCCTCGGACACGCCGAGGATGACCTTGCCTCGCTGAAGGCTGGGTTCCTCGAGAAAGACACTGCGCAGTTCCGTGAGGAGGGGCGTGACCCGCTCCACGAGGCGGGTCCCGTGGGCCGTGAGCACGACACGCCGGCCGTGGCGCTCGACCAGGGGGCGCGCGTACTGGCGCTCCAGGGTCGCGATCCGTTTGCTCACCGCGGACTGACTGACCTTCAGGACCGTGGCCGTCTCCATCATGGTCCCGGTCTTGGACAGGGTCACGAGGGTCTCGAGGTTCTCGATCATCCGCAGCGCCTCATTCTGATCGGTTGATGATCATATTCCGCCAAGTCGCTTTTCTCATCATTCGTCGCGCCCCAGACTCCTCGCCCACAGGGAGTCCTGCCCATGATGCCGCTGCTGATCCTCGTCACCGTCCTCACCACCAGCATCCTGTCCGGGGTCGTCGGCATGGCCGGCGGCATGATTCTCATGGCCGTGCTGACCCTGCTCCTGCCCGTCCCCACGGCAATGCTGCTACACGGCGTGACCCAGACCGGCGCCAACGGCTCGCGCGCCTGGTTCCTGCGCCGGCACCTGCGCTGGCGGGTCCTGCCCCCCTATGCCGCCGGCGCCCTGCTCTGCCTGTCGCTGTTCGCCTGGCTCACCCTGATTCCGGACCCGGCCCTGGTCCTGATCCTGATCGGCCTGTTCCCCTGGATCGGCCGCATCCTGCCCGCCATCGAGCGCCTCGACGTGCGACGGGCCCCGGCCGGCTTCGCCTGCGGGGTGATCGTCACGAGCGCACAGCTGCTGGCCGGGGCCTCCGGTCCCCTCCTCGACGTCTTCTTCCTGCGCTCACGCCTCAGTCGTCAGGAGATCGTCGCGACCAAGGCGATCACCCAGACGCTCGGGCATCTGACCAAACTCGCCTACTACGGGGGCGTGCTCCTCCTCGCCGGGCCGTCGCTGCCACAGGCCCTCGGCGATGCGACAGCACCCTCGGCGGACGGCGCGCCTCCCTGGCTGTTCCTCACGGTCGTGCCGGTTGCGCTGCTGGGCACGCGCCTGGGTGTCCGGATCCTGCACCAGCTCGACGAAGCGCGGTTCCGGCGCCTCAGCGGGCGGGTGATCCTCGCCATCGGTGCAGCCTGTACCATGAGCGGCATCGTGGAGCTTGCCGGCCGCTGAGGGACGAGGACGGCGCCACGAGCGACATGCAAAGAGGGCCGAAGATCCATGGCGGAACGCGATCCGGGCAGCACGGCGGGCGACGCCCGCCAGGTCGCGCGTCGGGATCGGGACGCGATCCGCGTCGCCCTCCTGCGCGAATCCGGGCGCACCGCCGACGGCGCCCGAATCCGCGCACCCTGACACCCGGGAGGAGATCCACCACCATGCTGAATCGACTGGACGACTATCCGATCCACCAGACCCCGCTGCCCATCGCCTATCCGGCGACGTCGGATCGAAACGTCTACGACCGAACCTGGTTCAACGGCTACACGGCGGACGGCGCCTGGTACTTCGGCATCGGCATGGCGATCTACCCCCACCGAGGCATCCTCGACTGCGCCGTCTCCGTGGTCGAGCGCCACGGCCGTCAGCACTGCTTCTTCGGATCCCGGCGGGCCCCGGCGGAGCGCACGGAGCTGGAGGTCGGACCCTTTCGCCTGGAGATCCTCGAGCCCCTCCGTCGCACCCGGGTCCTGCTCGACGACAACACCTCCGGCCTGTCCTGCGATCTCACCTTCTCGGCGCGTACCGCCGGCATCCAGGAAGCCCGACAGACACTCTATGCCGGGACCCGCGCCTCCATGGACGCGACCCGCTTCGACCAGTTCGGACGCTGGTCCGGCACCATTCGCCATCCCGATGGCGAGATCCGCGTCGACGCCGGCGAGTGCTTCGGCACCAAGGACCGGTCCTGGGGTGTGCGCGGTGTCGGCGAGCCGGAGTCGGGCGGCGCACCGGTCACGCCCAACGGCATCGCCTTCATGTGGGCCCCCCTGTTCTGGGACGATCACGTGAGCCACGCGATCTTCTTCGACGGGGCGCAGGGCGAGGCGCTGGTGCGCGAGGGCCTGACGGCGCCGCTCTACGACAGTGAGGATGCGATCCCGCCGCAGGGCGAGGCCCGCGACACGCGCATGGCGACCGCGCGTCATCGGATCGCCTACCACCGCGGCACGCGCCTCGCCTCCGCGGTGGAGATCGATCTCGTACCCCTGGAGGGAGACCTGCGCACCCTGACCCTGGAACCGATCCTCAAGTTCCAGATGAAGGGGCTGGGCTACATGCACCCCGAATGGGGACAGGGCATGTGGAAGGGCGAGCTGGCGATCGGCGGCGAATCCTTCCACCCCGATCAGCTCGATCCCCTGGCGCGGGAGAATCTGCATACGCAGCAGGTGGTGCGCGCCACGGACGGCACTCGGCAGGGTATCGGGGTCTTCGAGCAGATCGTGATCGGGCCCTACGCGCCCGCCGGCTTCACGGACTTCCTCGACGGCGCGCGCTGACGCGGTCGGGCAGATCGCCCGACCGCGCCCGGCTCAGGCGGCAGACACCATCGCCGGCTTCGGCTTCACCACGAAGAGCAGGTCACCGGCATTCACCTGCTGTCCGTTGGCGATGTTGATGCGCGTGACCTCGTAGCGGTTCGTCGCCGGATAGGGCACCACGTCGCCCTGATTGAAGGCCGACAGCGTGAGCGGCGTGAACAGTTTCATGGCCTCGATCTGGCACATGACCTGGGTGACCGTCACCTCCTCTCCCACGGACACGTACTCCGGCTCCGTCGGTGAAGGCGTCACGTAGAAGATGCCCGTGGCCGGCGACAGCACCTTGAGCTCGTCGCTGCCCTCGATGGCGAGCGCCTCGACGTCCACCAGGGACCCTTCCTTGCCCGCATCGCGCTCGATCTCGGAGATGAGCTCCTCTGCATCGAGCGTCTTCAGGAACACGGGCAGGTAGCCGGTGTCGTAGTTGCCGCTGCGGAAGGTGGGATCCCGCAGGATGCGCTTGAGCAGCGCGAGATTCGTGCAGATGCCCTCCACCCGGACCTGATCGAGATAGTCCGCGAGCCGGTCCGCCACATGGTCGCGATCCCGCCCGTAGGCCACGATCTGCGCGACCATCGAGTCGTAGAAGGGCGAGATCGTCTTGCCCGGGCCGCCGGCCGCGATGACGTCGATGCCCTCCGCCTCGGGCATGTGCCAGTCCTTGATGAGGCCGGGATCCGGTCGGAACTGCAGGCGATCGCCGGACATCACGACCTTCTCCGCGTTCAGACGCACCTCGATCGAGTAGCCTTCGTTCTTCGGCTGGAGATCCGCGATCGATGCGCCCGAGGCGATGCGGAACTGCTGCGCGACGATGTCGACGCCGCAGACGAGCTCCGTGACCGGGTGCTCGACCTGGAGACGGGTGTTCATCTCCATGAAGTACACCGCCTGATTGGCGACATCGAGAATGAACTCGACGGTTCCGGCACCCACGTAGCCCACTTCCGCCGCCAGCGACGCCGTGCTCTCCCGCACGCGCCGATCGAGTTCCGGCGACAGGGCCGTCGATCCCGACTCCTCGACCACCTTCTGCTTGTCGCGCTGCACGGAGCAGTCCCGAATGCCGAGCACGAAGGTGTTGCCGTGCGTGTCGCGCAGCACCTGCGCCTCGATGTGGCGCATGGACGTGACGAACTTCTCGAGATAGACGTCCCCGTTGCCGAAGGCGTTGCGCGCCTCCGCCTGCACCTGCCGGAACAGGTCGTGGAAATCCTCCGGCCGTTCCACGACCTGGATGCCCTTGCCACCCCCCCCGTGGACCGCCTTGATCAGCACGGGATAGCCGATCTCCTCGGCGACCTGGGATGCGCGCTCCACGTGCGTGAGAATCCCGTAGCTGCCGGGCACCACGGGCACGCCCAGGCGTCTGGCTGTGCTGATCGCGTTGGACTTGTTGCCCATGGTCTCCATGGATTCCACCGGCGGACCGATGAAGTTCAGGCCGTGGTTGCGGCACAGCTCCGCGAACTGAGCGTTCTCGGAGAGGAAGCCGATGCCCGGATGCAGTGAATCGACCTGCTCCAGCTCGGCGATGCGCACCACCGACAGGCCGTTGAGATAGCTCTCGTCGGGCGTGTTGCCACCGATGCAGACCAGACGATCCCGGGCGCCGAGCATGTCCGCGGCCGGGGATTCCATGTCCGGATCGGACTGCACGAGCACCACCTCGATCCCCTCGCGCTGCGCGACACGCACGAGCTTGGTCGCCGTGCAGCCACGGGCATGGATCAGGGTCCGGCGGACGGGCCGGATCAGCTCGCCGAACTGCGCGGCCTCCACCACCGGAGCGGGCACGGCCGGGGGCATCTCCACGACGGACCCGGACATGACCCGCGCGACCACGTCGCGGACGTCCTCCGCGGGAAGCGGAATGTCCGGGTCGACGTTGCGCAGTGCATCGTCGAGCGCCGCGGCGAAGGGATGGCGAACGAGACCCTGCATGGCGCCCGGCGTGACCGAGAGATAGTTGGACAGGGTGCAGTGGCTCGGCAGATTCGAGGGCACGACGATCTGTCCCGCGAAGGGCATGTTGGTCCCGGAGAAGTAGTAGGTCTGCACCAGCGGATGGGTGACGAAGCTCGCCTGGGCCCCTCCGGTGCAGTCGCCGAAGCCGAACACGATCACCGGGAGGTCCACGTCCCGCACGAAGCGCGTGATGCGATCGTTGACCGCCGCCATGGAGAACAGGGCCCCGGCCCCTTCCTTGGTCTGCATGCCTCCGGACGAGATGAAGCAGATCACCGGCAGGCGACGCTGGGCGCAGACCACGAGGAGATGGCAGAACTTCTCCGCACTCGCCATGTCGAAGGAGCCCGCCTGGAAGGCCACGTTCGAGATCACGGCACCGCACTGGAAGTTGCCGTCCGCGCCCTTGAACTCGCCGATCCCCGTGACGATCCCGCAGGGGGTCTGGTTCGCGGCGAGGGCCTCCTCGATGGAGACGCGGAAGCCGGGAAACTGTACGGGATCCGACGAGAGCAGATCGCCATAGAGCTCCTGGAACTTCGCGAAGTAGGTCTCCACGAAGGCACTGACGGCCGTGCTCTTGCGGCGCTTCTCCGCCGTCAGCACGTTCTGGATGAGCAGATCCCGGTAGGCGATGGTCAGGCGGTTCCAGAAGTCCTTGCGCCGACCGATGTTGCGCGGATTGATACGGCCGTCGTACTTGCGGCCCTCGCGCAGGGTCGCCGCGTAGGCCGGGATCAGGCGCTCGAAGAGGAAGGTCACCACGACGAGCAGCGTGTCCGACAGGTGCGGGAAGCCGCCCTTCTTCCACTCCTCCACCGATTTCAGGAAATCACTGCGGCGCCCGTGATGTTCCAGACGCTCCAGCCAGTCGAAGAGCAGGCCGCGCAGCTGGTCCGTGTGCGGACCGGCGTCGTCCTCGGCCCCGAGCGTTCCCGTCGGCAGCAGCGCCACGGACTGCTTCAGACAGCGATCGAGCAGGCGCCCGATCGCTTCCCGGGACAGCGCCCGCTTCTCGTCGGCTTCCTCGGCAACGGTGTCCAGTGCCTGGAGAACGTTGTCGTAGATCGCGTCGAAGACCAGCAGGTTCCGGCACTCCTGCTGGAACTCCTCGCGCAGTTCGTCGGCGAGCAGCACATCGAGAAGCGTGATCTCGGACAGGGACAGGGGCGCTGCGGTGACCGGGCGAAGTGCGAGATAGTCCGAGAACTGGCGCTCGACCAGGGCACGTACGGCGCGGACCAGATCCGGATGCCCGGCAGGCATGCCCGGCGCGACCAGACCGCGCGAGGCGTCCGGGATCATGGTGACGTCCAGCTGCCCCTCGGCGAAGGGATTGTGGCTGGAGATGATCAGATTCAGTTCCGACGCCAGGGCGCTGCGGATGTAGCCGTCCGACTTGTCGGCGATGCCCTTCTTGGACAGGAGCTTGCGCCCGTCGTGGGAGAAATGCTCGCGCAGGTAGATGCCGAGCGGACTCTCGTCCTTGCGCAACGCCCCCGCGAATTCGCGAGGCCGGGGCAGCTCCTCCGCGCGCAGCAGCATGCGCGTCGCAGCGGGCGCATCGAGGTGCTCGATGAGCGCCTCGAAGTTGCCGCGCGCTTCGTTCTTCCAGCGGTTGTAGAGATAGGCGGTGACTGCCGTGAGCAGATTGGCGCGCGCTTCCTCGTAGTTCTTCTTCGGCTCCCCGAAGATCAGCTGCGCGATGCGACCACGCTCGTCGTGGACCGCCTGCTTCTTCTCCTGGTAGTTCTTCCAGGCCTTGGCCAGCCCATCGTCGTAGATCACCTTCTCGGGGTCCTGCAGCCAGGACAGGAAGGCCCGGCGCCGTTCCCGCTCGGCGCGATCGGCGAGTTCACCGCGCGGGATCTCCGCCTCCGCAAGGCGCCCGTACTGTTTCGTGGTCGTCGAATGGATCCGCTTGCGCACGCCCAGGTAGCGCAGGTAGCGGAAGGCGACGCCGAACACGTTCGTGTACTCGGTGGGCGCCTTGGTCAGGGAGAGGGAGGCGCTCGCCTCGGTCGCGAACAGACGCGGTGAGGGCTTCAGGTAGCGCTCGAGGTTGCGCTGATAGTGATCGAGGATGTACGGATTCTCGGCCACGAAGTCGCGCACGCTGCGCTCGATGTTGCTGATGCCCGAAACGATGGCGCCGCGGAGATTCTCGAGCTTGTCCTCCGGCTCGCCGGGCACGTAGTCGATGATCCCGTCGATGTTCCCCTGCTGATAGAGATCGTAGGCCGACACCCCCACGAGCTTGGCGCACTCCTGCCAGGAGAGGCCGTACTTCCGCGCGATGTTGGCCATGCCCTTGGGCTGGATCGTGTTGAAGACCCCGTCCCGCACGGAGAGGATCAGGTTGCTCGCCGCCAGCGGAATGGCGCCGCCGGAATAGCCGAGGCCGAAGATGATGCCGATGGTGGGCACATCGACGTTGCACATCTCCGCGATCAGTCTGGAGATCGAGTGCGCCTGATTGGCCGCATTCGCCTCCGCGCCCGCGTCGGCTCCGGGGGTGTCCATGAAGCTGACCACGGGGATGTTCCGCTTGGACCATGCGTCCAGGCGTCGCGCGGCGGCGAGATGGTGCTGCGGCATCCAGACGCCGTTGGCCGAGGCCCGGTTCTGAGCGATGAAGCCGACCTCGCGCTCATCGCCGTCGAAATCCATGGCGACGACCGCGCTGTAGAAGGGACCGTCCTCCTCGACCTGGGTGACGCGTCGCCCGAGGCGCTGGATGAGGGTCCGCGCGCTCATGCGTCCCGGCGCCTCGGCCGGCGCCACGCAGCGTTCGATGTAGGCGTCGATGTCGAGGTTGCGCAGCGCGTCCCGCTGGCGGCGGATCGCTTCTTCCGAAAGGAGCCCGCGAACGTGATCCTGGATCGCGGTCTTCTCGTGTTCCGAGAAGAGGGAGAAGTCCTTCGCCAGGTTCTCCGCGATCAGGAAGAGTTGATCACCCTTGTCGTGCTGGCTGTCCATGCGGCGGCCCCAATCGGAAAGACGGCCGGGGAGCCCCGCAGCGATCGTCGGGAACGCACCCGGAAGCAGCGAAGCTGCTGCAACTGGCTGAATCACCGGAATTTAACTGACGCCGGCATGGCCGGGCAAACGAAAGCACCATCAATATCCCCGAGGCGCGACACGGGACGGCACTGCCAGGGCCCCGACCGCAGCCCGCGCGGGCGCCGGAGACTCGCCGCGAAGGCGGGGCGAAGGCGCATCCGCCCGTCGCTGGACAGAGAGGACGACGCTTCGGACAATTCGCCACCCGCAGGTGCCGAGCATCGGCCCGCGCAGCCGCAGGCGCCCATGACCCCGACACCGAAACCCCTCTCCATCGCCGTGCTCACGGTCTCCGACACCCGCACCCCGGCGGAGGACCGTTCCGGTGATCTGCTCTGCGAGCGACTGGAGACGGCAGGGCACGCACTGGCCGAGCGCGCCCTGGAACCGGACGATCGCTACCAGCTCCGGGCGCGGGTCTCGGTCTGGATCGCCGATCCGGGCATCGACGTGATCCTGACCACGGGCGGCACCGGGTTCACGGGCCGCGACACCACGCCGGAAGCCCTGTCGCCCCTCTTCGACAAGACCATCGAGGGCTTCGGTGAGCTCTTTCGGCAGCTGTCCTATACCGAGATCGGCACCTCGACGATCCAGTCGCGGGCGCTGGCCGGTCTCGCCGGCGGCACCCTGATCTTCTGCATGCCCGGTTCGACCGGCGCCTGCGCCACGGCCTGGGACGGAATCCTCGCGACCCAGCTCGACGTGCGCCACCGACCCTGCAACTTCGTCGACCTGATTCCGCGCTTCCGGGAAGCCTGACCCGCGTCACTCCGCGGAGGCGGGTCGCGTGGGCAGCGACCGCTGCAGGCAGGACGACACCCGCAGCGGTGCGCGCCCGGCCCGCTCAGCCGTAGATCATGCGGGACAGGAACTCGGCGACACAGGCGGGCTTGGTCTCGCCCTCGATCTCGATGGTCACCTTGTTCTTCAGCTGGATGGTGTTGGGGTTCACCAGGGTCGCTTCCATCAGCTCGCGATGCGCGCGCAGCTTCGAGTCGACCTTCACGGGGCTCGGGAAGCGGACCTTGTCGAGGCCGTAGTTCACGCCCATGACGACCCCGGCATAGGCCTTCGGCTCCTGCGCCGGGATGCTCGAGGTGAGGTGCGGCAGCAGGGACAGGGTGAGGAAGCCGTGGGCGATCGTGACCTTGTAGGGCGACAGCTCGGCCGATTTGACGGGATCGATGTGGATGAACTGATGATCCAGGGTCGCATCGGCGAACAGATTGATGCGGTCCTGATCCACGAGCTGCCACTCGCTGGGTTGATCGGGCTTGCCGATCAGGCCCTGGAAGATCTCGAGGGCGGTCTCTGCGGCCGTTGCCATGGGTCTCTCCTCTCTTTTCTCTCTTGGCGCCGGGAACGGCGCGCCGTAGTGTGGCCACGGGCTCCGGGGATGTCCACGGAGCCTGCCCTGACGCGCCCCGCAAGGATCAGTAGACTCGCGACCCGGACCCGCCGGCGCGTCCTGTCCTGCCCCCTGCAGACCGATCAGCGGGAGAAACAGGACGGGCAGCGGCTCGGCACGGCGGCGCAGGACAGGATCCGGCCTCCGCAGAACCGGCCCATCGCATGCGACCCTCGGATTCAGGACAGCAGGGAGACCGACCAGTGAACGACAACGATGTGGTGATCGTCAGTGCGGCCCGGACTCCGATGGGCAGCTTCCAGGGGGCCTTCAGTGCGCTCTCCGCCGTCGATCTCGGCGCCTCGGCGATCACCGCGGCCGTCGCCCGGGCCGGGATCGCGCCGGACGCGGTCGACGAGCTGATCATGGGCTGCGTGCTTCCGGCAGGGCTCAAGCAGGCGCCTGCGCGCCAGGCGGGACGGCACGCCGGCCTGCCGGATGCGACCGGGGCGGTGACCCTCAACAAGGTGTGCGGTTCGGGCATGAAGACGGTCATGCTGGCGTCGGATCAGCTGCGTGCGGGGAGCGCACGGATGATCGTCGCCGGCGGCATGGAGAGCATGACCAACGCACCCTACCTGCTCTCCAAGGCGCGCGGCGGTCAGCGCATGGGCCATGGCCAGCTCCTCGACGCCATGTTCCTCGACGGCCTCGAGGACGCGGACACGGGGCGCGCCATGGGCACCTTCGCCCAGGAGACGGCCGACGCGCGCCAGCTCACCCGGGACGCCATGGATGCCTTCGCGATCCGCTCCCTCGAGCGCGCACAGCAGGCCCAGCGCGAGGGTGCCTTCGCGGACGAGATCGTGCCCGTGACCGTCTCCGACCGCAGCGGTGACCGCGTCGTCGACGCGGACGAGCAGCCGACACGCGCCGATGCCACGAAGATCCCCAGGCTGCGACCGGCCTTCAAGGCAGACGGCACCATCACCGCCGCGAACTCGAGCTCGATCTCCGACGGCGCAGCAGCCCTGGTGCTGACGACCGCGGCCGTCGCCCGCGCCGAGGGCCTCGAGCCCCTGGCCCGCGTCGTCGCTCACGCGACCCACTCGCAGGCCCCGGCGGAGTTCACGCTCGCGCCGATCGAGGCCATCGAGAAACTGCTCGTCCGGGCAGGGTGGCAGCGGGAGGACGTCGACCTCTTCGAGATCAACGAGGCCTTCGCCATGGTGACCATGCTCGCCTGCGACGCCCTCGCCCTGGATCAGGAACGGGTCAACGTCCATGGCGGCGCCTGCGCCCTGGGGCATCCGATCGGCGCCTCCGGAGCGCGGATCATCGTCACCCTGCTGCACGCGCTCAAGCGCCGCGGCGGACGCCGGGGCGTCGCATCGCTGTGCATCGGCGGGGGCGAGGCCACGGCCATCGCCATCGAACTCGCGGCCTGAGCCCTGCGCAGGACCCTCGACGCGGCGGTCGCTGGCTTCACGGACCTGCCCGCCGCTACACTTCAGCGCTCACAATTCGATGAATCGATGGAGTGGTGCCCTTGCGTCTTCCGGTGATCGTGGGCATGGGCGGCATCAATCCGGCCGGCCGAATCTCGGCGCATCATGCCTACCGGCGCCTCGTCATCGACGCGCTCCCGCAGGCGGACGCCGCTGCCACCTGGCGCAGTCTGGGCGCCCTCATGGGCATCACGGACGGCCGCGATCCCGATCCGGATCAGCGTGAACAGATCCTCGCGCACACCCTGGTGCGCCGCATCGAGTCGCATCTCTTCGATGTGGATGCCGTTCCCCTGCAGCGCAACTTCCAGCTCCGCAGCGCCGCCGATGGGGACCTGGAGTTCGTGACCCGCAAGCGCCTGCTCCCGGAACACCTGCCCGAGCACTGGCGTCTGCAGGACGATCCCGCGGACCCGGATCGCGTGCATGTCCGCGTACCGGGCGCCCTCGATGTACTGCTCCCCGACCTGCGTACCTCGCGGGTCCAGGCCGCAGGTCAGCTCCCGACGGGTTTCGATCCGGAGAAACTCTACGCCTCGCGCAGCCATCCACGCGGCCTCGCCATGGCCGTGTACGCCGCCTCCGATGCGCTGCGCGCGACGGGCATCGACTGGGACGTCCTCCGCAACGCGGTCGCGCCGGACGAGATCGCCGTCTATGCGGGCAGCGGCATGGCCCAGCTGGATCCGAACGGCTACGGCGGCATGATGCAGGCCCATCTCGTGGGCAAGCGGGTCACCTCGAAGCAGTTGCCCCTGGGTCTGCCGGAGATGCCCGCGGATTTCGTCAACGCCTACGTGCTCGGAAGTGTCGGCAGCACCGGCGCCAACATCGGCGCCTGCGCCACCTATCTCTACAATCTGCGTCAGGGCGTCGACGACATCCGTGCCGGCCGGCGCCGCATCGTGTTCGTGGGCAATGCGGAGGCGCCGGTCACGCCGGAGGTGATCGAGGGCTATCGCACCATGGGCGCGCTCGCCGAGGACGAGGCCCTCATGCGCCTGGACGGTCGCAACGACCATGCGGACCATCGGCGCGCCTGCCGTCCCTTCTCCGACAACTGCGGCTTCACGCTCGCGGAGTCAGCCGTCTTCACGGTGATCGTCGACGACGCCCTCGCCGTGGAACTCGGTGCCCAGATCCATGGTGCGGTGCCCGAAGTGTTCGTGAACGCGGACGGCTACAAGAAGTCCATTCCCGGCCCCGGCATCGGCAACTACCTGACCGTGGCCAAGGCCATGGGCCTCGCTCGCTCGCTGCTCGGCGACGAGGGCCTCCGCCACCGCACCTACATGCATGCCCACGGCACGGGCACGCCGCAGAACCGCGTGACCGAGTCGCACATCATGAGTGCCCTGGCGGGCACCTTCGGTATCGAGCGCTGGGTCATGGCCGCGATCAAGTCCTATGTCGGCCATTCGCTCGGTCCGGCCGGCGGTGACCAGCTGATCAGCGCCCTGGGGAGCTTCGCCTACGGATGGATCCCCGGGATCCGCACCATCGACCACGTCGCGGACGACGTGCATCGCGACGGCCTCGAGTTCCCCCTCGATCATGTCGAGGTCGGCCGCGACGGCCTCGACGCCGCCTTCCTCAATTCCAAGGGATTCGGCGGCAACAACGCCACGGGTCTCATCCTCTCGCCCCAGGTCACCCGACGCATGCTCGAGCGGCGACACGGGCGCGACGCGATGGCACGCTGGGCCGCACGACAGGAAGCCGTGCAGGCCGCGGCCGAGGACTACGACATCCGCATGACGCGCGGTGAATACGCGCCGATCTACCGCTTCGGCGAAGGGGTCCTCGACGGACCGGATCTGCAGATCGACGCAAGGGAGATCCGCATCCCCGGCTTCGCGCAGGCGGTCCGGCTCGACGGTCTGAATCCCTTCAGCGACATGGTCGACTAGCTCCGGGCCGCGGCACGCGCCGCCCGCGGGAGCACGCACCTGCGGAGTCCTGCCGGGCCGTTCAGTGCAGCGTCCGCTGACCCCGCCTGCGTTCGAGCGCTTCGCGACGCGCCCGGACGCGGCGCTGGAGTCCGGGCTCCGATGCCCCCGCCTCGAGCAATCGCAGGGACTCGACGGCCCCGTCGAGATCACCGAGACGCTCCAGCAGCAGCGCCCGATCGCGGTGCTCGAGCACGAGGCCCGGCTCTGCCAGGAGCAGGCAGTCACTCCAGAACAGACCCTCGATCAGGGCCCCACTCGCGAGCGCACCCTGCTTCAGGTTGTTGCACATGCGCAGCAGGACCTGCCGCGGCGACGCGGCAAGCAGATGCTGCGGCCCCAGCGCGGCGGTCGGACCCTGCTGTCGACGCAGGAGCGCCGCACACGCCTGGTGGGACAGGCTCCGGCCGACGAAGGGATCGATGAGGATCGCCGACCCGTCCCGCCCACGCCCCGCCCCACCGCGCAGGCGCACGAGGAAATGGCCCGGGAAGTTCACGCCCTCGCAATCCAGACCGACACGGCGCCCGAGCTCCACATAGAGCACGGCGTAGGTGATGGGGAGCCCTCGCTTCGTGGCCAGCACGCGATCGATGAAGCTGTGTGCCGGCTCACCATAGTGCTCGGGCGCACCGACGAAGCCGCAGCGATCGCGGAGGTAGCCGCAGAGCCGATCGGCCGCCGCGGCCGGATCCGCGGGGATCTCGCCCTCCGCGACCATCCCGGCCGTGAGCGCATCCAGCGTCGCCTCCATCGCTGCAGCATCGAAGGCGTCCTGCCCCGCCGCCGCCACGGCCGCCGCCGCGTCGAGCAGGGTCGTCGTCCGCCCACGCCCGGCCGCTGCGACGAAGGCTTGCACGGGGGCAAGTCGATCGGGGACTGACACGGGTTCGGACTCCTCGTTCAGACGCCGCAGCATGCCCGCAGCGCGGCGACAGGAAGCGACTGCCCGGGATCGCGGACAGGCCGGTCGCCACGGGACGGCGCCGTCCTACCCTACCGGAGCCGAACTCAGTGTTCCCGCGTCGAGCGGAAGCGCAGCTCCGGAAAGCGCTCCTGCACGAGCTGGAGATTGGCCCGGCTCGGGGCCAGGTAGGTGAGATGGTCGCCGCCGTCGAGCGCGAGATGTTCGCTCGCCCGACGCCGGAATTCCTCGAGCTTGCGCGGATCGTCGGCCTCGACCCAGCGTGCGGTCCAGACGGACGACGCCTCGTAGATGCAATCGGCCTTGTATTCGTCCTGCAGACGGAACGCCACCACGTCGAACTGCAGCACGCCCACGGCGCCCACCACCAGCTCGTTGCGATCGAGCGGGCGGAACACCTGCATGGCCCCTTCCTCCGCGAGCTGTCGCAGGCCCTTCTCGAGCTGCTTGCTGCGCAGCGGATCGCGCGGCCGCACGCGACGGAACAGCTCCGGCGCGAAGTTGGGAATCCCCGTGAACTTCAGGGGCTCGCCTTCCGTGAAGGCATCGCCGATCTGGATGGTGCCGTGGTTGTGCAGGCCGATGATGTCCCCGGGCCAGGCTTCCTCCGCCTGGACGCGGTCACCCGCCATGAAGGTCACCGCATCGGCGATGCGCACGGTCTTGCCCGTGCGCACGTGAGTCAGCTTCATGTTGTGGCGGTACTGCCCCGCACAGACGCGCAGGAAGGCGATGCGGTCGCGGTGCCGCGGGTCCATGTTCGCCTGGATCTTGAACACGAAGCCAGCGAAGGGCGTCTCCTCGGGCCGGACCTCCCGCGTCAGCTCCGGCGTCGCGGCGGGCCGCGGCAAGGGCGCCGGCGCGAACTCGACGAACCCGTCGAGCATCTGCCGCACACCGAAGTTGCCCAGGGCCGTACCGAAGTACACGGGCGTCTGGGTGCCCTCGCGGTAGGCCGCCAGATCGAAGGCATGACTGGCGCCACGCACGAGCTCGATCTCCTGGCGCAGGTCTTCGGCGGCGCTGCCGAGCACGCGGTCGGCCTCCTCGCTGTGCAGACCCTCGATGCAGCGGTCCTCGGCGATGCGTTCCCCCGCCCCCTGGGTGTAGAGATAGATCCGGTCCTCGTAGAGGTGGTAGATCCCGCGGAAGTGCCGGCCCATGCCGATCGGCCAGGTCATGGGGGCACACTCGATGGCGAGCACGTCCTCGATCTCGTCGAGCACCTCGATGGGATCGCGGATCTCGCGATCGAGCTTGTTGATGAACGTCAGGATCGGCGTGTCGCGCAGGCGGCACACTTCCATGAGCTTGATGGTTCGGGGCTCCACACCCTTGGCGCCGTCGATGATCATCAGGGCCGAATCGACCGCCGTGAGCGTGCGGTAGGTGTCCTCCGAGAAGTCCTCGTGCCCGGGCGTATCGAGGAGGTTCACCATGCGATCCCGGTAGGGAAACTGCATGACCGAGGTCGTCACGGAAATGCCGCGTTCCTTCTCCAGCGCCATCCAGTCGGACGTCGCATGGCGATCGGACTTGCGCGACTTGACCGTACCGGCGAGCTGGATCGCCCCCCCGAACAGCAGGAGCTTCTCGGTGATCGTGGTCTTGCCGGCATCGGGATGAGAAATGATGGCGAAGCTGCGTCGACGCGCGACTTCGGCCGGGAGATCGGTCATGGGCCTTCCGGATCAATGACGCGCAGGACCGGAGCCATGCGCCTGTGACTGCGGCCGCGCATCATAGACCCGCCCGCGCCCTGCACCAACTGCCCGGGCCCGCGCAGCGGGGGTTCGCGCCGCGCTGGGGACCCGCCTGCAGGCAGCGCCTCAGCCGAGCAGTTCCGTATCGGCATCCGCATAGGCAGGCGCACAGCAGCAGAGAAACACCAGGTCCTCGACGCCGGGATTGTGGATGCAGTGGGCCGTGCCGGGCCGGATCACCACCGTGTCGCCCACGGTGACCTCGAAGCGCGCCCCATCCAGCTCCATGAGGCCCCGGCCACGCAGCACGTGATAGAGCTCCTCGGTCAGCCGATGCCGGTGCAGGGTCGTCGTCGCGCCGGCGGGCACCGTCGCCTCCGCGAGACTCTGCGCCTGCGCCATCCCCTGGTTCGGATGGACGAGTTCACGGATCAGGGATCCGTCCAGGGTCACGAAGGGTTCGGCCTGACCATGGGTCCTGCGGGACGGGTTCATTCGAGATCCAGAGCCATGATGCGCGCGTCCTCGCGACCGCGGGAGGCAGGGTAGTAGCCCCGGCGGATACCGATCTGCCGGAAGCCGACGCTCTGATAGAGCTTCTTCGCCACGGTGTTCGAGTAGCGCGCTTCGAGAAAGACCACGTCGGCCTGGCGAAGGCGGGCCCGGGTCAGCATCCAGGCGAGGAGCGCTCGGCCCCAGCCCTGCCCCTGGGAGGCCCGGGTGATGCAGAGATTGAGCAGGTGCGCCTCACCGGCACCGAAGGTGAGCACACCATGACCGACGATGTCCTGCTCGTGCATGGCCACCCAGCATTCGTCCCCGGCAGCCAGGCAGTCGGCGAAGTTGCCGGGGGACCAGGGGAAGGCGTAGGAGCGGAGCTCGTTGCGAACGACGGCGTTGAGGTCTTCCCTCCGCATCGCCCGCACGTGAAGCGCCGGGTGAACGAGGGGCTCCGTCTCCGGCCCGGGCTCGGCGAACCCGGGGCCTCGCATGCACGGCGCACCGCTCACGGCGCGGTGCCCGTCAGGCCGTCGAGCGCGCGCCAGACCTGCAGGCGCGCCGCCGGCTCGCCCTCGGAGAGCCCGGCGCCATCCAGCTCGATCGAGGGCCGCGAGACACCATCGAGGGCCGCATAGACGCTGCGGACGCTGGCGTCCTGATCCGCGGCCACGACGCGGATGATGAAGCCCTCGCTGCTGCCCCAGCGCGCGGCGAAGGCCGCCAGTGCCTCCGCGGCCCGCGGCAGCGTCTGGTCGAGATCACCGCCCTCGATCTGGGGCCAGGCGAACCGCTGGGCCTGGACCCGACCCGCACTGCAGTGGCCGCGCAGGAGATGGGCGGCGCGCAGCAGGTCACCGTAGGGAAGCAGCGCGTCGCGACGGTCCAGGTCGGCATCCAGCTGACGATCGTCGATCACCAGGAGAGCGCCTTCGAGCTCGAGCAGCGTGAGGCTGAAGCGGGGCACCGGAGCCTCGGACGCATCCTCCTCGGCGGGATCATGGACGGCGTCGGTCTCCAGGACCGACGCGGGAGGCGCAGCGGACGCGTCCGCCAAAGAATCCGTAAGGAGTTCCCGGAGCGGAGTGCCGGGCGGGCGCGCGGGCATGGGAGAGGCGTCCGCCGTCTCCGAGGGCGTCGCCGGAGGCTGGACCCTCGCCTCCCGGTCCTCCGCCAAGGGGGCCGGCGCAGCATCGCGCCGCATCCACTGCGTCAGGCCGAGCGCTGCGAGATAGCGCCCGCGCCTGCCGGGATCTGTCATGGGGGCAGTCATGGATGCATTGTAGTGCGCCCCGGCCACGGGCGCAGAGTGCTTGAACGACACGGTGCGCGGAGTAGGCTTGGCGCTCCCCGCATCAGCCCGGAGCAGCCCCTTGAAGTTCCTCACCGACGACGTCCGGATCACCGGGATGGAGGAGGTGATCGCGCCGGAACAGCTCCTGCGCGACCTGCCCATCCCCAATGCAGCGTCGAAGCTCATCTTCGATGCACGCCAGACGGCGTCCGAGATCGTTCACGGCCGGGACGACAGACTGCTGGTCGTGATCGGCCCCTGTTCCATCCACGATCCCGTCGCCGCCCGGGAATACGCGGAGCGCCTCCGCGCCGAGGCCGAGCGGCACCGCGAGGATCTGCTCGTCGTCATGCGCGTCTATTTCGAGAAGCCGCGCACGACCGTGGGCTGGAAGGGCCTCATCAACGACCCCGGCCTCGACAACAGCTACGACATCAACCGCGGCCTGCACGTCGCCCGCCAGGTGCTCCTGGACGTGGCGGCGGTCGGCCTCCCCGCCGGGACCGAGTACCTGGACCCCATCACCCCCCAGTACATCGGCGATCTCGTGTCCTGGGGCGCGATCGGCGCGCGCACCACGGAAAGTCAGGTGCACCGGCAGCTCGCCTCCGGTCTCTCCTGCCCCGTCGGCTTCAAGAACTCGACGGACGGCTCGGTGCAGGTCGCCGTGGACGCCGTGAAGTCAGCCGATCATCCTCACATCTTCCTGTCCGTGACCAAGGCCGGTCACTCGGCGATCTTCTCCACGGCCGGCAACGAGGATGGCCACGTGATCCTCCGCGGCGGCGGTGGACGCACGAATTTCGGCGCCGAGGACGTCGCCCGCACCCGGGCCCTGCTCGAAGCCGCCGGGCTCGATCGGGGCATCATGGTGGACTTCAGTCACGCCAACAGCCGCAAGGAGCACCAGCTTCAGCGCGAAGTCTGTGAAGACGTCTGTGCACAGGTGGCGGGCGGCGAACGGAGCCTCGTCGGCGTGATGGTCGAGAGCAATCTCGTCGAAGGGCGCCAGGATCCGAAACCGGGCCAGGCGCTCACCTACGGCCAGAGCATCACCGATGCCTGCCTCGGGTGGGACGCGTCCGTGGCAATGCTCGACGAACTGGCAGCGGCGGTGCGTTCCCGCAGGAACGGCTGAGCAGGGAATCCGCTCACGCTTCCGCTCGAGCTCAGGCCTTGCCGTAGACGGGCACCAGCGCCCCGCTGACGACGCGATTGCGGGGCGAGGCCAGAAAGGCGACGACCTCCGCCGCATCGGCGGGCGAGACCCAGGTGGAGAAATCCGCGTCGGCCATCGCCTCGCGGTTCGTGGGGGTGTCGATCACCGATGGGGCGATGGCGTTCACGAGGATGTCGTCGTCCATGAGTTCGGACGCGAGCAGCTGGGTGAGCGCGGCGACGCCGGCCTTGGCGATGACGTAGGCCCCGAGCTTCGCTCCCTGCCGCGGATCGAGCGCGGGCCGCGCCGTGACATTGACGATCCGACCACCCTCCGGCTTCATGCGTGCCGCCGCAGCGCGGCAGCAGAGCATGCAGGTCGTGGTATTCAGGTGAACCTGGGCATCGACGTCCTCTGCCGACAGCTGCTCCAGTGGCGTGAAGGCGAAGCCGCCGGCCACATGGATGGACGCGAACAACCGGGGAACGGACGCATAGAAGCGCTCGACCGCGTCCGCAGCGCTCAGATCCACAGGCTCGGTGATCCGGATCCGGGCGTGATCGCGAAAGGCGAGCCCCTCGAGTTCCCGCGCATCGAAGCAGGGAACATGGACCCGGGCACCGCGCTCGAGCAACAGCTCGACGACCGCACGCCCCAGCGCGCCGGTCCCTCCCGTGACCACGAGATCACGACCGGCGAATTCCTGATCGACCATCCGTGCGGCACCCCTGTCGATTGTGATGCGAGGACGGAACAGCGCGTCCCCGTCGGGCGGAGCGAAGGATCAGGGATTGAAGAGCCGCCGCAGCCCCTTGCGGACCTTGGCGCCGACCTGCTCGCGGCTCTCCTGCTCCACGGCGTCCTCGGCACCGTCCTGCGCACCCTCCTTCGCCGATCCGAAGAGCCCACCGAGAATGCCGCCCTTCTGCTGGGCGTCGTCCGGCGCCTCACCCGCCGCGCCGCCGGAGTTGCCGAAGGCGCCGGCCATGCCGCTCATGCCGCCGAGGCTGAACCTGGTGTACCCCTCCGGAATCTCGAAGAGCGCCAGATCCTGATCACCGCGCGTGAGTTCGGTGATCTCGAAACGCACGGCGGTCTTCTCACCCTGGCTCTCGGAGATCATGAACGCCTTGACGGCGATGCCGTCGTCAGTGACCCAGGTGAATCCGCCGAGCTTTCCTTCCTTCGTCTGGTAGATGGTCTTGTACTTGGTGGTGGGCATGCCGTTGACCACCTCCTCGCCGACCACGGATCGCTCGATCAGCTCGTAGTCCTGGATGCGGTCGTTCTCCTCGTCGACGGCGAACTCCATGTACATGCCCTGAGGCAGGAGCATCCACACGGTGCCCTGATCGACCCGACGAATGGTGACCGCGTCCTGTCCGGCGACGGTCAGCTCATCGCGAATCCGACCCGGCGAGTAGTAGATGACATCGTCGATCTTCTCGTTGGCGGTCTCCAGGCGCGCCCTGGCGCGGAAGGAAACCCCCAGCTCTTCGTCCTGGGTCAGGCGGGACATGCCGACCGCGATCATGCCGCCGAAGGCCTGCGCATCGATGGCCAGGAAGGTGGAGTACAGGACTGCCACGAGCGTCCAGGCGGATCGCAGCTTCATGAAGATTTCCCCCCTCGCTGGAAGTGGCTCGACACTAGCAACGGGGTCCGGAAAGGGTCAACAGACCCCTGCGAGACCCCCTCTACAGGCGGCAGCTTCGGCCGGGACAGACTGGCCCGGGGTCCGGATCCGGGGGAGCTGCGCGCATGACCAGGCATCGTGGAGTGAGGACAGTTCGACTGACCTTCGGCGCGGCGCTCATCGCGCTCGCCGCTCACCCTGGGCCGGCAGGCGCCGAGCCCACGGCCGCCGACCTCTCGGTCTGCGACGCCGTGATCGATGCCGAGAGTACCGCCTAGGCGACCGACCGGCTGGAGGAGGCCGAGGCGACGCTCGCACGGGCGCTGCGCATCTCCGACCTGACCCAGTTCAGCGCGCTGGACATCGCCGCGGCGCAGATCGAGGACGCGGCCAGCGGCTTCCCGCGAAAGCAGGACGTGAGCATCTCGCCACGCTGCCTCGGCAAGGCCCTCTATGCCCGCTATCTGGACGATCGCCATGCCATGGCGCTCGCGCGCGCGGTGCGGTAACTCGCTCGCGACCTGTTGATCGCCGAACAGGGCGGGGCCATCTACTGGTTTCTCCGTGGCGGTCGACCCGAGCGCGTTGCGGAACTGCTCGACCGCCTCCCGGCGACGGGCGTCGAATCGCCACGCATCAAGCGCATGATCGAGCCCTATGTGGACCCTGGCGTCGGCAACGCCATAGGCGCGGACATCCCGCCCTTCGACTTCGAGGATGCCGCGGGACGGCGTGCGGCCTACGTCGCCCTCATGGAGGAGGTCGATGCCCGGACCGGAGACCGGACACGAAGCCTGCTCGCGGAGGAAGCCCGTGTCATGAGCGCGCCCGCGGATGCCAACGAGCGGCAGATGATCGAGATCCAGAGGATCGGTTCGAACACCTTGGAGGCGATCGCTGCCGACCCGGACCGGCAAACGGACGTCCTCGACACGCCGATCGCCGTCCTGCGCGCGACTCGGTCTGCCGAGCTGCTTGCCGCCGCGATCGATCCCGCCCTGGCGTCCCAGCAGCTTCCGGCGGTCATCACGCGGATCGAGACGCGCTCCGACGAGCTGCTCGATCTCGCTCGCGACGAGCGCCTGTACATGGACGTACGCGATGCCTGCTATGGCTACGCGATCGACTATCTGGACGTCATCCTCCGGGCCGATCTCTCTCGAGACATCAACGCAGAAGCAGACCGGCGTCGAGCCCGAATCAGCGACGAGCGCGCGGCGTTCGACGAGGGGCTCGTCGCCTGGCGGGAGGCCCGAGCGCGGGCATGCCCGCCGCAGCTGCAGAGGTCGAGCGGAACGGAAGCCGCACCACGGCGCCCCACAGGACCGGCGCCCCGGATCCGGCCCCGCACGCGCGCGACGCCAGGGCGTGGTGCAGATCCGTCGAATTCGGTCATTCGGGCGCGGGCGCCTGGGGATCGTTCGAGAAGCACCGAATCCCACACAGGCGCGTTCAGTGCGCCTGCCCCCCTGACCTGAACCTCCCTTCGCGCGTCCTGCGCGGAGGCGAGCGATGACCCGGACAGCCTGCTGCCGAAGGCACCACACCCGGCACGCGTCTGTGCAGTCGCGGCGACTCCCTCGATTCATCCATCTGCTGTCGATTCTTCACGACTCGGTCATGAGCCTGTTGCCGCACCGTCATTTCGCTCATCGAGGATCCCTCACCCGAGCCTCGGGGGCTCATTCGACAACAAGGGGGAATCGAAGGATGCGTCGTTTCATCGCTCTGTCCTGTGCGCTCTGTCCTGGAATGCTGAACGCGGCCGACGTCGGCGCTGACGGGCCCGTCGAGGAAGTGGTGGTCCGTGGCACGGTCTTCGGGTCGGAGATGGCGCTGGAACTGGCCCAGTTCGGTAACGAGGTCCAGATCATCACCGAGGAAGCCATTACCCGCGGTGGGTACACCAACATCGCCCAGGCGTTCCAGCAGGAGGTGCGCGGCGGATTCGTGCGCTATTCGCCGGACGAGGGTGAGTTCGTGCTGCGACTGGATGGTGGCCTCGACAACGACACGCTCGTGCTTCAGGACGGGCTCCCGCTTCTCGATCGGGGCCCGGCGCTCGAGACGATCTGGGGGGCGACCGTGGTGGACCCGCACCTGGTCGAGCAGATCGAGGTCTTTCGCGGTGGCCAGAGTCTCTACTTCGGCAGCAACAGCGGCGTGGGGGTCGTGAACATCGTGACCAAGAAGCCGGACGGTACCCAGGGCGGTGAGTTCGGGGCCCGCTACGGCCACGTCAATACCCGTGAGGTGTGGGGCAACTACAAGGGCGTCCTCGACGAGGACGGCCGACATTCCTTCATGGTCTACGGCGGCTACATGGCCACCGATCAGTTCGCGCTCTTCGACCGGGAAGCCTATCCGGACATCATGCTCGAGTCCGGCGCTGCCGACTTTCCCTTCAACGTCAATCGAAACAACATCGGCGCCAAGTACTACTGGAACGTGGACGGGACCCTGGATGTCCGCGCGCACGCACAGTTCAGCCAGATCGAGTTCCAGGACACCTTTCCGAGCACCACCAACTACGCCCCGAACTTCTCCAAGCACTGGGTCGTGGACGTGGACGTGGTGAAGGAGTGGTCCACCAACCTCAAGACGGACGCCATGATCTGGTGGCGACGTTCGGCCCTGACCAACGTCGAGACGCGCCCGGGCCTGGTCCAGAACGAGGACGGGACCCAGAGCTGGGATGGCACGCTCGTGCCCTACACCAATTTCGGACTCGACGACCTCGAAGGCGCTTTCGTCGAATACGGTGTGCAGGGCAAGGCGAACATCTACTTCGATCAGGGATCCGAGGTGGTGGTGGGCCTGCAGAACATCAACTACTTCGACGACTCCGACGGCGGGATTGCGATCGAGGACGACACCTTCCGGAATCTCGGGCTCTATGTCGACCTGCGGCCTCGCCTGCCTTTCAGTCCGTCCACGAATCTCTCCGTTGCGGGCCGCATCGACACTTCGAGCTCCTTCGATGCGCATTACTCCTACAAGGTGGGACTGCGGCAGCCCCTGACCGACAACATCTCCCTGCGCGGCAACGTCGGGACCTCCTTCGCCCTGCCGCTCGCGAACCAGCTGTACTTCGACAACGAGCTGCAGGTCGGCAATCCCGACCTCGAGATGGAGGAGACCTTTCACTACTCGGTGGGCGTCGATTCCGACTGGACGCTCGGCGGCGGTCAGCTCGGCGTCAACGCAACCTATTTCCGCACTGAGATCTCCGATCGGATCCGCACGGAGCCGGATCTGCGCGAGGATCTGAGGACCACCTGGATCAACCAGGAAGACACCCAGGAGATCGTGGGTAGCCAGTTCTCCGTGGACTACGCACCGACGCCCACCGTGTCGCTGAACTTCAGCATGACCATGGTCGACAGCAAGGATCCGCTGCAGGGCAATCGCCAGCTGGATGCCATCCCGGAGTGGTACGCGGTCAGCAGTCTCAACTGGGACCCGACCGCCCGCCTGCAGTTCACCCTGCTCCCGCGCTGGAACGGACCGACCTACACCTACGACAACCCCAACGACATCCGCTACAACTATGGCGACTTCTTCACGGTGGATGGGACCGTCAGCTATCTGGCGGGTGTGGACCGTGAACATCGGTTCCAGCTGCGTGTGGTCAACCTCAATGACGAGGACTACTACACGCGAGGCGGCATCGGCGACAATCGCTTCGCCTCCGACCGGAACATCGTCGGGCTCGAGCGCTACTTCTATGGCTGGAACGGCCGTGGTCGAAGCGCCTTCGTCACCTATCAGCGCTCGTTCTGATGGGCCTGTCCCTGCAGGGATCACTGCAACCGCGCGTCCGGATGGCTCCGGGCGCGCGGGTCGGGCGCCTGGCAGCACTATGCGTCTGCCTGACGCTCGCCTCGGGCGACGCCCTGTCCGGCACGCCTGACGCCCCCCGGTGGTGGAAGGGCAACACCCACACCCACAGCTGGTGGAGCGACGGAGACGCACCTCCGGAGCTGATCGCCCTGTGGTACGCGGAGCGCGGCTACGATTTTCTGGTCTTCTCGGAGCACAACGTGATCGCCGACGGCGAAGCCTGGTATCCGCTGGACGATCCCTCCAGGAGCGAGAGGAAGTCCCGAGCCGTCCGCGACGCCTATGCCCGCTACCGCACCGTCTTCGGCGATCGCTGGGTCGTCGATCGACGATCCGGCGAAGGCATCGAGGTCCGCTTGAAGCCCCTTGACGAGTTTCGTGCGCTGTTCGAACGGGCGGGAGAGTTCATCCTGATCCAGGGTGAGGAGATCACTTCCAGCGTCCAGTCCCACCCCGTACACATGAACGGGGTGAATCTGGTCGAGCACATCGATCCACTCGCAGGCGAAAGCGTCGCGGAGACGCTTCAGCTGAATCTCGACGCCGTGCGCCGGCAGGCGGATCGCTTCGGGCGCCCCATGCTCATGCACGTGAATCACCCCAATTTCCACTTCGCGATGCAGGCCGAGGACTTCTTCTATCTCGATCATGCGCCTGGCGATGGATTCTTCGAGATGTACAACGGCCACCCCGGTGTCGGCGTCAACGGTGACTTCCAGCACATGGGTACGGAGCGCATGTGGGACGTGATCCTTTCCTGGCGGCTCGGTCCGCTCGAACGAAGCGTCCTGTACGGCGTCGCGGTCGACGATGCCCACGAATACACCCGTTGGGGACCGGGGGAGACGAATCCGGGTCGGGGATGGGTGATGGTGAGGGCGACCCACCTCACGCCCGATTCGATCACGGCGGCCATGCGGGCCGGTGATTTCTACAACAGCACGGGCGTCACGCTGCGGACCCTGGACATGTCACCGGACGCGATACGCCTCGAAGTCGAGCCTGCTGACGGCGTGAACTACCGAATCGAGTTCGTCGGGACCCGGGCCGATGCCGATCTCAGGGGCCGCGTCGAACAGGTGCATCTCGACGCCGAGGCGCATGACGACGACCTGAGCCTGCCCGCGCAGGCGATGCTGCAGAAGGGCATTCAGCGCCATGACGTGGTGCGCTACGGGGATCGCGTCGGGGAAGTCCTGGCCAGGGTTTCCGGAACCGTCGCCGAGTACCGTCTTCGGGGGGACGAGATCTACGTTCGTGCACGGATCCTGTCCGATCGCCTACACCCCAATCCTCACGCACCAGGAGACGTGGAAATGGCCTGGACGCAGCCGCTCGTGCCTGAAAGGTCCGGAAGCCCGACCGAGGCAGCGATGCCGCAATGACGGGAAGGTCCCCAAGACAACGCCCCAGCAGGGCCGTACAGATCGAGGAGAAGCACGGATGCTGACACGTCGCCACTTCCTCCCCGCGGCAGGGGCCTTCGCCCTGACGCCTGCCTGGGTGCGCGGTGCGGCACCGGGCAATCCGTTCTCGCTCGGCGTCGCCTCGGGCGCGCCCCGCCCGGACGGTGGTGTGCTCTGGACCCGGCTCGCGCCCGATCCTCTGCGCGGCGGAGGCATGCCGGCCGGCACGGCGGCCGTGCGCTGGCGGCTCTGCGCGGACCCGGAGCTGCGGCGTACAGTGCAGGAAGGGGTCTTCACGACCTCCGACGAGATCGGGCACTCGGTGCACGTCGTGCTGCGCGGGCTGGAGCCCGGCCGGGAATACTTCTATCAGTTCCACGTCGGCGAAGACGACAGCCCGGCCGGGCGACTGCGGACGGCCGACCCCGATGCCACGCGGACCACCCTGGCAGTCGTGTCCTGCCAGCACTACGAGACGGGGCACTGGGCCGGCTACCAGGATCTCGCCGCCTGGGCGCCCGACTGTGTGCTGCACCTGGGTGACTACATCTACGAGGGCGGCGCCAGCCCCCTCGGCCGGCGCGTACGCGAGGTGCGGGGCCTCGAGGTCGTCACCGACATCGTTCGCCAGCATCAGGGGGAGGAGCTGCGCACGCTCTGGGACTACCGCAACCGCTATGCGCAGTACCGCATGGACCCTGCGCTCCAGGCCGCCCACGCAGCGAGCCCCTGGCTCGTCGCATTCGACGATCACGAGGTCGACAACAACTGGGCCGGGGGGGTTCCACAGGATCCCTGGGCCCAGACACCCGCCGAATTCGCCTTGAGGCGCCAGGCCGCGTTCCGGGCCTACTGGGAACACATGCCCCTCGAGCACCCACCGACCGCGACAGGACTCGATGCACAGCTTCAGCTCTACGGCGCCTATCGTCTGGGCCCGGTCCAGCTGCACCTGCTGGATACGCGCCAGTATCGTTCGGACCAGGTCTGCGCCGACGATTTCCCCGGTGCACGGAGTTGCGCGGCCCTCGAGGATGCCGACCGCACCATGACGGGCGCCGTCCAGGAGCGGTGGCTCGACGACGCGCTGCGGCGATCGGGGGCGCGCTGGAACGCCTTGGCGCAACAGACCTGGTTCGCCCCCTACCGCTACGACGACGACCCGGATGCCCCGAGCCTGAACATGGACCAATGGGATGGCTATCCCGTTCAGCGTCGACGGCTCGCGGAGCGCCTGGGACAGGTCCGGGGCGGCATCGTCCTCAGCGGCGACTGGCACTGCGCAGCGGCGATGCGCATTCACGCGACCCCCGAGGATCCCCGGAGCGCACGAGTGGCGACCGAGTTCGCGACGACGGGCATGTCGTCCCTGTGCCCCTGGGGGCCCGCCGTCGCTGCGGCGCGGCCGCTGAATCCGCACGTGCCCTACGTCGACACCGAGGGACGCGGCTACCTTCGGTGCATTGCCACGAACACCGAATGGACGAGCCTCTATCGCGTCGCCGTGGACGCGCTGGATCCCGCCTCCGAAGTCCGCACGGATCGCGAACTGCGGGTGGCGGATCTGTGAGCGTGGCCCCGCGTCGACCCGCGAGCATCCGCCCCGGCTCAGGCCATCGAGGCGGTCCCTGAGCGGCGCATCGCCCTCCCCCGCGCCTGGGCTCGGTTCCCTCTGCAAGGCGACCGCAGTACCGTAGCCGGAGCGCCGAGGGCCGGAGCGCAGCCGATGAACCTTGCGGGGTTCGGTTGGGGACCCAGGGGAGAGAAGACATGACGCTGAAGGTGATCGGGGCCGGCTTCGGCCGGACAGGCACGGCCTCCCTGAAGATCGCGCTGGAGACGCTGCTGCAGGCGCCCTGCTATCACATGAGCGAAGTCCTGGGGAACGCGGGGCATGTGGACCTCTGGCTCGATGCGGCCGCGGGGCGCCCCGACTGGAACGCGATCTTCGGCAATTTCGCGTCGACCGTCGATTTCCCGGCCTCGAACTACTGGCGGGAGCTGGCGGACGCCTACCCCGAGGCGAAGGTCATTCTCTCGGTTCGGGATGCCGAGCGTTGGTTCGAATCCACCCAGGACACCATCTTCAGCAAGACGCTGCAGGACATCCAGGCGGGCACCCGATGGGGCCGGATGTGCAAGGCGACGATCGACGACCACCTGGGGGGTGACCTCAACGACAAGGATGCGGTCATCGCCGCGTTTCACGCGCATTCCGCGCGCGTGCAGGACGCCTTCGGCCCCGAGCGACTGCTCGTGTTCCAGGCCAGCGACGGCTGGGCCCCGCTGTGCGGATTTCTCGGTGTTCCCGTCCCCGACTCGCCCTACCCGCACGTCAACTCGAAGGAGGAGTTCGACGCGGTCTTCGGCCTGCTCAGGTCACCGGTGGGTGGGGCGGCCATGAACGGCGAGGGCATCGCTGGCGGCAAGGCCCACGACGAGCTCTTCAAGGCCGACTGAACGCGTCCATCGAAGGGAACGCGATTGGCGAAGCTCCGGCGAGGATTCGACGTCACCGCGTTGGGCCGGCTGCGCAAGACGCTGCGTGCCCGCCCGGCCATCGAACTCGAGCAGGTCGACGGGGGCCGGCGACGGAGGACTGGCGGAGACAGGCTGCGACTCAGTAGCTCGCACGCTCCCCTGCCCTGCTTACCGATACAACGCCTGTTCCTAAAGGACCTTGGTCGCAGCCCTCGCGGGGCAGATCACGTTGCCTGAAGGATCGGATTTGCCTACCTTACGCGCTGACTTCGAGAAGGGATCTCCCGATGGCCAGTCAGTTCGACCTAGGCGGCTTCCTCCTCCGCTGGGCATCCGCCGCACTGCTGGTCTTCGGCACCTACAACCCGACCGCCTATTCCTACATTTCCTGGGCGATCGACAGCGAGACCCGGTTCGGGCCCGTCGTCGTCATCATCGGTCTGATCCTGCTCATCGGCTGGATCATCTTTCTGCGCGCAACCTTCATGGCCATCGGCTGGCTCGGGGTCATCCTCGGCGCCCTGCTGTTCGCGGCCATCATCTGGCTGTTCATCGACATCGGCTGGCTGAGCCTGGAAAGCACCACTGCACTGACCTGGCTGGCCCTGCTGCTCATGTCGGTCATCCTGGCGGTCGGCGTGTCCTGGGCGCACCTTCGCCGCATGTTCAGTGGCCAACTCTCCGTGGATGACGTGGAGGATTGACCCGCCTTGCGCAGGTCGACTGCGTCCAGTGTGAGTCACACCTGCACTTCCCCGCCGGCACTGCCAGCGAAAACGGCCCGGTGGGGATCGGCATTGCCGGCGGGATGCGCTCCCTTTCCGCTACCGCGAAGGGCTGCCAACGTCACCTTCCCAGAAGGACGCGCTCCCGGTGCCCGGCAGTTCGTAGATCGCGATCTGCCTGCCCGCCGGATACTTCCTGGCTTCTGACTGCGCGATCGGCAGGGACCTGACCTTCAGGCCGGAGCTGTCCAGCCATGCGAGGCAGGTTTCCGGTTTCCGGTCGCTCCCCATCACGGGATCTTCGTGGGCGATGACCTCGACCAGCTTTCTGACGCCCGTGTCGCGAACCCGCACCGCAGCGCGAGCGAAGCGGATCGCGCGGAGGGTGACGAACAGCCACAGCGCCAGACAGACCGCCGACAGGCTGCCAGTGATCCACCTGCCACGACCGTTCTCACCGTCCGTGACGTCGATGGCCTCGGGCTCACCGGGCAGGTAGCGGATCGGAATTCGGCCCCCGGAGCCAGCGTCCGGTGCAGTTCGCTGCTGATTCGCGTCGAGGTGACGACGGTGTCGTCTCCGGAATGGAAGCGCACGGTCAGGGTGGGAACTTCGGAGAGGGTGCCATCCTGGCTGCGTCTCGTGCTGAAGCTGGTGCCTGCGACTTCCACCGTGACCTCGACAGTGTCGCGCGAAAAGCGCTTCCCGAGACCGCCGACATTCACCGATAGCACGGCACGGATTCCGGCAAGCACCAGGGTGAGGAGTGCCCAGTCTCCATTTTCCGAAGCCGGAAAGGACGAAGGGGGCAGTCCGTTCGGACTGCCCCCTTCGGGGATAAGAGCCTGACGACGACCTACTCTCACACGGGGAGACCCCGCACTACCATCG
>JAZBPI010000171.1:0-9472 GCA_036351555.1 Pseudomonadales bacterium | reverse complement strand
CCCGCAGCGCCGCGCGGTCGGCCGGCGTGCCGCGCTCGACGTCCGTGACCACCACCCCGTCGCGGCGCTGGATCCCGAAGGCCTGTGCCAGCTCCGGATTGAGGCCCTGGACGGTCGCTCCGATGTGACCACGCCTGACCTCACCGTACTCGATCAGCTGATCCATGATCGCGCGGACCATGTTCGCGGGAATGGCGAAGCCGATCCCGACGTTGCCGCCGCTCGGCGCGAAGATCGCCGTGTTGATCCCGATCAGGCGACCGCCGAGATCGACCAGGGCACCGCCCGAGTTGCCCGGATTGATCGACGCGTCGGTCTGGATGAAATCCTCGTAGCCCTCGATCCCGAGCCCGCTGCGGCCGATCGCCGACACGATGCCCGAGGTCACGGTCTGACCGATGCCGAAGGGATTGCCCACGGCCACCACGAAGTCTCCGACCCGGAGGGCGGCGGAGTCGCCGAAGCGCACCTCCGACAGGGGCGCATCCATGGCGATGGACGCCTCGAGACCGGCGTCCTCGAGGCGCAGCACGGCGAGATCCACCTGGGCATCGGCACCGACCAGCGTCGCCGACAGGGTGCGCCCGTCGGTGAGGGTCACGACGATCTCGTCGGCGAAGGCGACCACGTGGTCATTGGTCACCACGTAGCCCCGGGCCGCGTCCACGATCACGCCGGATCCGGCGCTGCGCGTCCGACGATAGCGCCGCTGCTCCGAAGGCAGGTCGAGAAAGAAACGGAAGAAGGGATCGTCGAAGAGCGGGTTGCGCACTTCGACGGTCGTGTAGGTGGCGATGTTCACGACCGCCGGCGTCACCGCCTCCATGACCGGAGCGAGGCTCGGCAGCGCCGTGCCGTCCGCCAGCGCCGTCGGCAGCGCGGCCGACGGGGTTTCCGGGGCGAGCAGCGCAAGGCTCAGCAGCCAGGCCGCCGTGACGCGCATCCTGATCATGCGGTCGTCCCGTTCGCCGACGCGGCGCCGCGTGTGCCCGGACCGGTCGTGCTCGGCATCGCCCCGCCGGCAAGCACGGCCACGAAGGCGATGGACGACGCGGCCGCCGCCACCATGAAGGCCCCCGTGTACCCCCCGGCGGCGTCGTAGAGCAGTCCGATCACCAGCGGACCCGACGCGACCCCGAGCGTCGAGAGCAGTTGCCCGAGCGAATAGATGCGTCCGTAGTCACGGACTCCGAAGGCCTCGGCGATGAGCAGCGGCTGGAGCATGAGGAGATTGCCCACGGTGGCGCCGAACAGCACCGCAGCGGCCAGCAGCGTGCTGCGCAGCTCCGCGTGGGCGAACAGCAGCGTGGCCACCGCCTGGGACGCGAGGCAGGCGAGCGCGAACAGGCGCGTGTCCATGCGCGTGATCAGCCAGCCACCGACGAAGCGCCCGATGATGCTCGCCGTGGCCATGAAGGAGACCGCGGCGGCGCCCGTGCCCGCATCGACCCGGGTCGCGGCCAGGTTGTAGAGATGCGAGATCCCGCCGACCTGGGCGCCCATGCAGAGGATCCAGGCACCCGTGAGCAGCACGAAGAAGCGGGATCGCACCGCATCGGCATAGGCCCAGCCATCGACCAGGACGTCCGTCGGCGCGGCCTGGCCCACCCCCGCCACCGCCGGCGGCGCGGCCGGCGCCGCGCGGACGATCAGCGCCGTGATGGGCACGATGCCCAGGAACCATACCGCCGCGAGCAGCGGGGTGGCGCCCTCCAGGCCGACACGGCCGATGAGCCCCGCCGACAGCGGCGTGAGCAGGATGCCGCCCAGGGACAACCCCGTGGAGGCGATCGACAGGGCCACGGATCGATTCGTGCTGAACCAGCGCGTCACCAGGGTGGTCGCGGGGACCAGGGCGGCGAAGGCGTGGCCCACGCCGAAGACCGCGTAGACGACGTAGAGCTGCCAGAGTTCGGACACGCGGCCCAGCAACAGCAGGGCCACGGCGCCGATGACGCCGCCGAGGGTGATGGTCAGTCGGGGATCATGGTGCTGCAGGAGCCGCGCCGCGACCATGCCCGCGAGGCCGCTCGCCACGAAGAACAGCGCGATGGCCCCGGAGACGCTCCCGACCGGATAGCCACGGGTCTCGACCAGCGCACTCATGTAGAGCGAGAGATTGTAGAAGGCGAGCCCGGACGCCACCGTCAGCATGACGAACAGGGCAGCGACCACGAACCAGCCGTAATAGGGCGAACGCATGGATGGACCTCGTCGCGCGCGGGCGGGGCGCCGCGGGACCGAACGCCGATTCTAGCGTCCCCGGGGCGGGGGGTCGCCCGTCTGCGCCCGAGCTTCCCTCAGAGGGCGAGGGCGGGCGCGCTACCCGGTGATGCGTAGGCCTGCATGAGCACGAAGAAGGCCTTCACCTCTGCCGGCGTCGGGTCCTCGGCGGCGACGAAATCCGCGACGCTGCCCCGGAGTGTCGCCGCCTCGGCGCCGGCCAGACGTGCACAGCCCATGACCCAGTCGCCGAATACCCGCGCGTCCTGGGCGCGCCGCATGCAGATGCGCACCCCGCTGTGGCGGGCGTCGACGCGAATCGCGTCCATGAGCGGATCGACGGCATCGTCGGGGCCTTCCAGCCACTGGACGAAGTGCGCGCCGTCGTAGAGGAGCAGGCCGGTGACGCCGTGACGGAAGTTGAACTCTCGGGATCGGCGCAGCAGGTGCTTGAGATCCCGCAGCACCAGTCCGGGCCGGGCATCACTGACGTAGGCGAGGGCGAGCAGGGACACTGCACCATCCTCCGGCGCCCGATCCGGTCCGGATCGGCGCGACTCCGCGGGAGCATGGCCCCGAAGGTACTCCGCCTGCTCCCGGAGGACCAACGGTGTCGCCGGCCGCCGGGGGCCCCGGATCAGGCGATGGCCATGACCGATTCGCCGGCTTCCAGAGGATTGCGCACCGCCTCGACGAAGGCGAGCACCTCCGCCCAGTCCGCCTCGAGCGAGTAGTAGAGGATCGACAGTTCGTCGCGCAGCGTCTCGAAATGCTCGAAGGTGCCGAGATCCAGATCATGACACTCGAGCGGGGCACCCTCGAAGGCCCGACCGTGGATGGGGCCGGCGCAGATCGTGTGCACGTCCAGGTGGCGGGCATCCGTGCGGATCTGCCGGAAGAGCTCCAGCACGTTGCGCGGCGGGCCCTCGAGCATCTGGATCACCAGGCCCGCGCCGTAGACGAGGCAACCGGTGATCTCCCGGGCCAGATTCTTCTCCCGAGCCTGGTGCACCAGGGTGGCGAGATCATCGGCTTCGAGATGACGGGCGGCGCGGCTCGCGTAGCACAGGCCCAACAGGGAGCCCTGGCTGCGCGCCCGGGCCCAGCGGCCGGTGCGCGGCGCACCGGGGCCTTCCGGGGCGAAGCCTGCCTCCCGATCAAGTAGCGACTGCGGCCATCGCATCGGCAACCTCCACTTCCCTCAGGGTCAGATACAGGCGGAAGAACACCGCCACCTCGACGCGGCTGCGCGCGTCGTTCTCGGCGTAGTCGGACAGGGCACGCACGAGCGCGGGGAAGGACTCCGGATAGGTTCCGGCATCCAGATCCCAGGCCGTCCGCAGCCGTTCGAACTCCCCGGGCCGAGCGAGCCCGGTGTAGACATGGGCGTCCTGACGCACCTGCGCCTGGGCCGCCAGGGTGGCGCCGAGCGCCTCCAGCGCGGCCTCGTCGCCGCAGAGCACCGTGAGCAGATGGCGGCCGCGGCCGAGCACCATGCCCGTGATGCCCTGCTCAGCGCCCTGAGCACGAATGATCCTGAGGAGCAGATCCGCGGTCTGCGGGCTGCGCCCCTCCAGTTCGTAGAGTCTGACCGTGGCCAGGGCTTTCATCCGGTAAAGCCTCGCTGGTGATCGATGACGCCATGATCCGGGGCCGGGCGGGGCACCGGCATGGGGTCATCACCCGAGCCGTCGCAGGGGAAACCCCCGGTTCCCTGTCCGTCGTCGGACCGACTGCTCGCTTCAGACTCTAGGGATAGCAGCTTCCACCGCCTTTCACCGGGACGGGGGCCACATTTCCGCATCCGGGTCCGGATCCGCAGCGACAGCACGCCCGACCATGGATCGGAGACCGGATCGGGGGCCGGCCTTGCCTGAAGCGCACCTGCTGGCCAAGATGCGCCCCTTTCGAACGCAGCCGGAGCAGTGCAGACCATGACCGAACACGTCCAGGCAGGGGGCCTTCGGGTCGCCCGGGAGATCCATGATCTGGTGCGCGACGAGATCGCTCCGGGGACCGGCGTGGCACCGGAACAGGTCTGGGAGGGCCTCGCCGGGATCGTGCGGGACCTCGGACCGCGCAACCGGGCGCTGCTGGATGTGCGCGATGCGCTGCAGGCGCGCGTCGACGCCTGGCTGAAGGAGACGCCGACGGCGGCCAGCGACCCCCTGGCGCAGCGCGCCTTCCTCACGGAGATCGGCTATCTGGTGCCCGAGGGCGAGCCCTTCCAGGTCACCACGGCAGGCGTGGATCCGGAAATCGCGACCCTCGCCGGCCCCCAGCTGGTCGTGCCCGTGGACAACGCGCGCTACGCGCTGAACGCGGCGAACGCCCGCTGGGGCAGCCTCTACGACGCCTACTACGGCACCGACGTGATCCCCGAGGGTCCGGGCACCGAGAAGGGATCCGGCTACAACCCGGCTCGCGGCGAGCTGGTGATCGCGCACGCGAACCGCTTCCTCGACACGACCTACCCCCTGGCCGAGGGCCACTGGCACGAGGCGCGGGAAATCTCGGTGTCGGGGCACGCCGTGCAGGTGTCTCTTGCCGACGGCCGCGTGACCCACCTCGCCAGCCCCGAGGCCTTCGCCGGCTATCGCGCGCAGGACGGCGTGGTCACCAACCTGCTCCTGGTCCATCACGGCCTGCACGCGGATCTGATCATCGATCCGGCACATCCCATCGGGCGCCAGCACGGCGCGGGTGTCCGCGACATCGCCCTGGAGTCGGCCATCAGCACCATCATGGACTGCGAGGACTCCGTCGCCGCAGTCGATGCGCTGGACAAGGCTCGGGTCTACGCCAACTGGGCCGGCATCATGAAGGGCACCCTCGGCGTGGCCTTCGAGAAGGACGGCCAGACCCGGGAGCGGCGCATGAACCCGGACCGGGTGTACACCGCACCCGACGGCAGCGAGAAGGTGCTGCATGGTCGCGCGCTCCTGCTCGTGCGCAACGTCGGCGCCCACGTCTACACGGACATCGTCACCACGGCAGAGGGTGAGCCGGTCCCGGAGACCTTCGTCGACGGCATGCTCACGGCACTGGCCGCGATGCACGATCTGAAGGGCACCGGCAGCTACCGCAACAGCCGCTCCGGCAGCGTCTACATCGTCAAGCCGAAGCAGCACGGCCCGGACGAGGTCGCCCTCTCCGTGGAGCTGTTCGCGCGCATCGAGGCGGTACTCGGCCTCCCCGCGAACACCCTGAAGATCGGGATCATGGACGAGGAGCGGCGCACCACCGTGAATCTCCAGGAGTGCATCCGCGCCGCCCGGGAGCGCGTGATCTTCATCAACACGGGCTTCCTGGACCGTACCGGCGACGAGATCCACACGCACATGGCCGCGGGCCCCATGATCCCGAAGCCGGAGATCAAGGGCGCCGCCTGGATGCTCGCCTACGAGGACTGGAACGTGGACGTGGGCCTGGCCTGCGGGCTCGCCGGCCACGCGCAGATCGGCAAGGGCATGTGGGCCATGCCCGACGAGATGGCCGGGATGCTCGAGACCAAGATCGGCCATCCCACGGCCGGCGCGAGCTGTGCCTGGGTCCCATCGCCCACCGCCGCCACGCTGCACGCACTCCACTACCATCAGGTCGACGTGCGCGGCCGCCAGAACGAACTGGCGCACCGCGCCCGGGCGAGCCTGGACGCCATCCTGTCACCGCCGCTCATGCACGACCGGACCCTGTCCGCCGAGGAGATCCAGAAGGAGCTCGACAACAACGCCCAGGGCATCCTCGGCTACGTGGTTCGCTGGGTGGAACAGGGCGTGGGCTGCTCCAAGGTGCCGGACATCAACGACGTCGGGCTCATGGAGGATCGGGCGACGCTGCGCATCTCCAGTCAGCACATCGCCAACTGGATGCACCACGGCATCGTCGACAAGCAGCAGGTGGTCGAGACCATGCAGCGCATGGCGGCCGTCGTCGATCGCCAGAACGAGGGCGACGCGGCCTACCGGCCCATGGCGCCGCGCTTCGAGACGTCCATCGCCTTCCAGGCCGCCATGGACCTCGTCATGAACGGGGTCGAGGAACCCAACGGCTATACTGAGCACACGCTCATGCGGCGGCGTCGGGAATTCAAGCAACTGCAGCGCTAGCAGCCGTTCATCGCGCCGACGCCGCCGAATCCCGCCGCTGTTCGGCAGCGTAGCCCTACCCGGTCGACGTCATCCGCTGCCCGACGGCCGTCAGGATGCGTCACCGACGGGGCGGTCTGCCGGGCGTTTCTCCCGGGATCGCGGCAGGACGAACAACGCCGACGCCGATCCTGGCGCCGTGTCTGCGAGGTGAACGGAGCGGAAGTCGACGACCATGCCGATAGACGACGACAGGCGCGATCTCCACGCCGCCCTCGCGGGACAGGCCGACAAGGACGCTCGGCGGGCACTCTGGGTGGTCGCCTTCATCATCGGCATCCTGTGCACGATCGAGGCGATCGGACACGCCCTCTCGACGCCGGAGCAGACGCGCTTCATCGCGCTTCCGGCGGGGTCCGCTCTGCTCCTCTTCGCGCTCGTCGGCGTCACCCTGACGCGCCCGGGCTGGGTCCGGGGTCCGAGCTGGTGGGGACTCCTCCCGCTCTCGGTCGTGATTCTCTCGATGTGGATCCACCTCGCGGCCGGGGTCGAAGGGGTACTCGTCTATCTGGCGGCGGCGCTCATGGCCTGCGCGGTGCTCTTCACGCATCGCGGTCCGCTCCTGGTCGCCCTGACGACCACGGTTTCCGTATTCACCTACTGGGCGCTGCGTCTGTACGGGCCCGAAGCCTGGCCCTATCCCGTGGGGCTGCTGCCGGTCGCTGCGGCACTGGCCTGGTTGCGCCACCGCACCCTCCGCGATGCGGAACTGCGTCGCGCGCTGGAGCGCGATCTGGAACGCAAGAGCGCTGAACTCGACCGCCTGAGTGGCATGGCCGACATGGCAGCCGGCGTGACCCACCACTTCAACAACCTGCTCACGGGGATCCTCGGCGGCACGAGCAGCGCCCTGGCGAGCCTTCCGCCCGGCCACGAGGCCCGCACCTATCTCGAGATGGCCGTGTCCAGCAGCGAGCGCGCCGCCCAGCTGATCCGCAGCCTGGGCGCCTATACGGGACGCACGGCGGCCCGGGACGAGCGCTTCCCTGTGCAGCAGCTCATCGACGCCGCCGCCCTGCGCGAGCACCTGCCCGCGGGACCCAGCCTGCACATCGAGATGCCCGAGGTCCTCCCGGAGCTCCGCGGCAGTCTCGATGATCTCCGCCAGGCCATCGCGAACATCGTGGGCAACGCCGGGGAGGCCTGTGGCGCGGAAGACGGGCGGGTGGAGATCCTGGTGACCCGGGAGATCGGGCGGCATCAGCTCCGGATCGACATCCGCGACACGGGACCCGGCATCGACCCACGGACCGCAGGGCGGATGTTCGAGCCCTTCTACACCACCCGCGAGCCGTCACGTCAGGGGCTCGGCCTCACCTTCGCCCAGGGCGTGGTGCGTCGCCACGGCGGGACCATCACCGCGAGCAATCACGACGACGGCGGCACCTGCGTCACCATCCATCTTCCCGCTGCGGAGCCGGATCCACGGCCGGCGCGGCGCGGCGCCGCCACCACCCGGGTTTCGGAAGGTCCCTGACCGCCACGCGCCACTTGACCTCGGTCAGGGTGACCGGTGACGCTGTCAGCCGAAACTGACACTGACCGGGTCGCTCGATGCGCCCGCCCCTGCGAGGCATCCCGCGACCCACCGCCGTCGCCTGTGACGACCGTGGCTCGGGAGCGCTGCCGGGATGCGGTGCTTTCTGGGGAACGACGCCGATCGCTTGCGGGAGTCATGACGTGAACACCACCCGAATTCCCGCGGCGCCCCCGGCGACAGCCACCGAAACCGGCACGGCGCTGAGCGTTGCCCGGGCACTGGTGGACGTGCCTCGGCTGACGGCAGCCGACTGGACCGCGACCGGCCTCCTGGCGCGCTGGCTGGTCGCCGTGCGCGCGCCGGTGCTCATCATGACCTTCTCGTCCGCGGCCGCGGGCGGCCTGCTGGCCCTGCGGGACGCTGCCCAGGGGGCGGTACCCGCCTTCGACACCGGCGCCTGGCTGCTGTGCACGCTCGGCCTGCTCCTGGCCCACGCGACCAACAACCTGCTCAACGACCTCACGGACAGCCGGCGCGGCATCGACGAGGACAACTACTTCCGCAATCGCTACGGCACCCACGTCATCGAGCAGGGCCTGCTCGACGGGCCCGGCTTTTGGGCCTATCTCCTGGCCACCGGCGGAGTGGCCCTCGCGATCGGCATCCACCTGGTGCTTGCCACGGGCCCGCAGGTCCTCCTGCCCCTGGTGCCCGGCGCGGTCTGCCTGCTCTTCTATACCTGGCCGTTCAAGCAGTGGGGGCTCGGCGAGATCGCCGTGCTGCTTGTCTGGGGGCCGCTGATGGTCGCGGGCACCTACCTGGTCTCGACGGGCATCTGGAGCGCAGGGGCCCTCTGGGCGGGCCTGCTCGCGGGCCTGGGGCCCACCGTGGTGATCTTCGGCAAGCATATCGACAAGCTGGAGCTCGACGCCGCCAAGGGGGTCCGCACGCTGCCGGTCCGTCTCGGAGAAGCTCGGGCCCGGGCCGTGCTGAGGATCACCGCCCTCACCCAGTATCCCCTCTGCCTCGCCCTGATCCTTGCCGGCGTCCTGCCCTGGACGACCGCCCTGGTCCTGCTCAGCCTGTCCAGTGCCTGGGCCTTGGTCGCCCAGGCCCGCGCGCCGCGACCGGACACGCGGCCGGCGGACTGGCCGGAGGCGGTCTGGCCGCTGTGGTTCGTGGCCGCGGGCTTCGCGCACGCACGACTGTTCGGGCCCCTGCTGCTGCTGGGGCTGGCCGTCGGTTGGATGATGGGGGTCTAGGCGCGGCGAGCTCGCCGCGCCAGAGCGGAGCCGCTCAGCCCTGGAACTCGGGGACGGTGACCGTGAGACCGTCCAGCTCGGGGGTGAAGGGGATCTGGCAGGACAGCCGCGACGTCTCGGTGCGCTCCGGATTCAGATCGAGCATGGATTCCTCCATGTCGTTGGGGGTCCCGCACTTGGCGAACCAGTCGGGGTCCACGAACACGTGGCAGGTGGCGCAGGAACACTGGCCGCCGCAATCCGCATCGATGCCGGGAACGCCGTTCTGGACAGCATTCTCCATCACGGAAATGCCCTCGGTGGCGGCAACCTCGTGGCGGGTGCCGTCGTGCTCGATGAAGATGATCGTCGACATGGTG
>JAZBPI010000170.1:0-7385 GCA_036351555.1 Pseudomonadales bacterium | reverse complement strand
TTCTTTTCGGGAGCACCGATCCGGCGTGTCGTGCAACCGCCGATTCTGCCCGTCAGAGCGCGGCGATGGTGCCGCGCTGGGCCTCGAGCTTCGCGAGGGCGTCGACGGCGTCCAGATGCTTGGCCCGCTCCTTCTCCACGACCTCGGCCGGCGCCTTTGCCACGAAGCTCTCGTTGGCGAGCTTGCGTTCCAGACGCTGGACGTCCTGACGCCGACGTTCGAGCTCCTTGTCCAGGCGCGCCAGTTCCGCATCGCGATCGATGAGCCCGGCCATGGGCACGAGGACCTGCATGGTGCCGACCAGCTGGATCGCGGCGGCCGGAGGCTGTGCGCCGTCCGCCAGACGCTCGATGCTCTCCAGGCGCGCGAGCTGGATCAGGAAGGTGCGGTTGCGCTCGAGGCGCGCCGTGTCCGTCGCGTCACAGCCAGCGAGCAGTACGGGGATCGGTCGCCCCGTGGGCAGGTCCATCTCTCCGCGGATGTTGCGCAGGCCCTCGATCACCGCGCGCACCCAGTCCAGCTCGGCCTCCGCCTCGCCATCGGCCTTCGTTTCGTCCTGGACCGGGAAGGCCTGCAGCATGATGGTCGGGCCTTCCCGGCCGAGCAGGGGTGCGATGTCCCGCCACAGGGTTTCCGTGAGGAAGGGAATCACCGGATGCGCGATGCGCAGGATCGTCTCGAGCACATCGAGCAGCGTGCGCCGCGCGGCGCGCCGCTCGCTTTCGCTGCCGTCGCGAAGGACGGGCTTGGTGAGTTCGAGATACCAGTCGCAGTACTCATGCCAGACGAAGTCGTAGAGCTTCTGGGCCAGGACGTCGAAGCGATAGGTCTCGTAGGCGAAATGCACGTCGCGGATGAGACCCTGGAGTCGCGACAGGATCCAGCGGTCGGCGAGGGTGAGCCTGACCTCACCGTCCAGATCGGCGCCCTTCGGGTCGTCGACGCCCGAATTCATGCGCACGAAATTCGCCGCATTCCACAGCTTGTTGCAGAAGTTGCGGTAGCCCGCGATGCGGTTCAGGTCGAAGCGGATGTCGCGGCCCGTGGAGGCGAGGGCGCAGAAGGTGAAGCGCAGGGCGTCGGTGCCGAAGGCGGGAATGCCTTCCGGAAAATCCCGGCGCGTGGCCTTCTCGATGCGTGCCGCCAGCTGTGGCTGCATCAGCCCCGACGTGCGCTTGGCGACCAGGGCTTCCAGCTCGATGCCGTCGATCAGGTCGATCGGGTCCAGGCCGTTGCCCTTGGACTTCGACATCTTCTGGCCTTCCGCATCGCGCACCAGGCCATGGATGTACACCGTTCTGAACGGCACCTCGCCGGTGAACTTCAGGGTCATCATGATCATGCGCGCGACCCAGAAGAAGATGATGTCGTGCCCGGTCACGAGGACATCCGTCGGATGGAAGGTGCGCAGCGCGTCCGTGTCTTCCGGCCAGCCGAGGGTGCCGAAGGTCCACAGGGCCGAGGAGAACCAGGTCTCGAGCACGTCCGGGTCCTGCGACAGCGCGAGGTCGTCGGGCAGGCCGTACTTCTCTCGCGCGGCGGCCTCGTCCCGCGCGACGTAGACGTTCCCTTCCGCGTCGTACCAGGCCGGGATGCGATGGCCCCACCAGAGCTGGCGACTGATGCACCAGTCCTGGATCTCGCGCATCCACGCGAAGTAGATGTTCTCGTTCTGCTTGGGAACGAAGCGGATGTCGCCCTTCTCCACGGCGCGGATCGCGGGTTCGGCGAGGGTCTCCATGGCCACGAACCACTGGTCGGTCAGATAGGGTTCGACGATCTCTCCGGAGCGGTCGCCGCGCGGCACCATGAGGCGGTGATCGTCGATCCGCTCGAGCAGACCGAGCCCGTCGAGATCCTCGACGATGCGCTGGCGGGCCTCGAAGCGGTCCAGGCCCCGGTAGCGGGTCGGGGTCTCCGCGTTGAGTCGGGCGTCGGCCTCGAAGATGTTGATCATGGGCAGGTCGTGGCGCTGGCCCATGGCGTAGTCGTTGAAATCGTGGGCGGGGGTGATCTTCACGCAGCCCGTGCCGAACTCCGGATCGACGTAGTCGTCGGCGATGACGGGGATCCGTCGACCGACCAGGGGAAGCTCCACCCAGGCACCGACGAGATCGGCGTAGCGTGCATCCTCCGGATGCACCGCCACGGCACTGTCGCCGAGCATGGTCTCCGGGCGGGTCGTCGCGACCACGAGGTGGTCGCGCCCATCGCGGGTGCGGCGGCCGTCCGCGAGGGGATAGCGGAAGTGCCACAGATGGCCTTTCTCCTCGACGTTCTCCACCTCGAGATCCGACAGGGCGGTCTTCATGACCGGATCCCAGTTCACCAGCCGCTTGCCGCGATAGATCAGGCCCTCGTCGTGCAGGCGCACGAAGACCTCCTGCACGGCGCGCGAGAAGCCCTCGTCCATGGTGAAGCGCTCGCGTGACCAGTCCACGGAGGCGCCCATGCGGCGGAGCTGCTGCGTGATCTGGCCCCCCGACTCGGTCTTCCACTGCCAGACGCGGTCCACGAAGGCGTCCCGACCGAGGGCGCTTCGCGACAGCTGTTCGCGCTCCAGCTGGCGCTCGACGACCATCTGGGTCGCGATGCCGGCGTGGTCCGTACCCACCTGCCAGAGGGTATTGCGTCCCGACATGCGCGCATAGCGCACCAGCGCGTCCATGAGCACGTCCTGGAAGGCGTGCCCCATGTGCAGGCTGCCGGTGACGTTCGGTGGCGGGATCATGATGCAGAAGGGTTCGCCCGCTCCGCTCGGGGCAAACCAGCCGGCGCGCTCCCACTCCTCGTAGAGGGGCTGCTCGATGAGCTGGGGCTGGTAGGTCTTCTCCATTCAGTTCCGTTCCCTGTCGTCGTGGGTGCTGCGGTCGTCGCCGGGCCCGTAGCAGGCATCGACGAGCCGGGTGAGTTCGGTGCGCAGACGATCGGTGAGGCGCGCGCGCAGGGCCTCCATGCTCTCTGCGACGAGTGCCTCGAGGCGCGGGCCCAGGTCCTCTTGCAGGCGGCGCCGGAAGCGAGCGTCCCGTTCGGCGCGGGCTTCCTCGTCGAGGCTCGCACCGAGCGCATCGGCCCGGCGGCGCGCGTCGTCGAGGAGCGCGTCGCTGCGCTCGCGCCATGCCTCGTCGAAGAGAAGCTCGAGCAGGGGCTCGGGATCCAGCACATGCCCCGCCGGCGTGGCCGATGTGTCCGGTGGCGCCTCGTCCCCCACGTCCTCCGGAAGCACCTGGCGGAGCAGGGGGATGACGTTGTCCTGCGCCACGGACCCTGATCGTGGCCCTGCGTCGTTCGTCTTCAGGATCGCGTGGAGTGCTTCCAGCTCGCGCAGGAGCCGGTCCCGGTCATCACGTTCCTCGTCGGTGCCTTCCCGCCTGCTCACGAGCTCTGTCCGGCGCCGAGGTCATGGTGGTGCAGGGGATAACCACGCTCCCGGTAGTAGCGGTAGTTGTCCCGGCCCGCGGCGCGGATCGCCTCGTCCTGGCAGACGATCTCGGCGACGCGATCGAAGGCTGCGAAGCGCTCTGGAATGGACGCCCCCAGATTGATGAGCAGGTCATGGATCACGCGCCCGGTCGCCTCGCAGGCGCGAACGTCCTCCGCAGTCCCGAAGGTGACGGGCACCCGGGCGGCGTCCTCGGAACCGAGGCGCACGTGCGGGACGAAGGCATTGCGGGGCTCACGCCAGAGGAGATTGTCGAAGCGACCTGCACCCGCGTCGTCCTCGACCAGCACCAGGGATCGATGCCCCTCGCGGAAGGCCCGTGTCGCGAGGCGCGCTGCGAAGCGTTCCCGCGCGTCGAGGCGAAGATCGGGCAGCACGTAGAAATCGATCCGCGTCACGGTGCAGGGATGCCGGTCAGGTGCGGGAGCGTCGGATCAACCACTCGGTGAGGAGGCGGACGGGACGCCCGGTCGCGCCCTTGCGTGCTCCCGTGTTCCACGCCGAGCCGGCGATGTCCAGGTGGGCCCAGGCGTAGCTGCGCGCGAAGCGCGACAGGAAACAGGCCGCGGTCACGCTGCCGGCCTCGCGGCCACCGATGTTGGCCATGTCCGCGAAGTTCGACTTCAGCTGCTGCTGGTAGTCGTCCCACAGGGGCATGCGCCAGGCGCGGTCGCCGGTGGCCTCGCCCGCGGCGAGGAGCTCGGCGGCGAGCTCGTCGTCGTTCGCGAACAGGGCCGTGGCGGGGTTGCCCAACGCGACGACGGCGGCGCCGGTGAGGGTCGCCACGTCGACGACGGCCTCGGGCTTGTAGCGCTCCGCGTAGGTGAGCGTATCGCAGAGCACGAGGCGTCCTTCCGCATCGGTGTTGAGGATCTCGACGGTCTGACCGCTCATGGTGCGAACGATGTCTCCGGGGCGTGTCGCGGTGCCACTGGGCATGTTCTCCGCTGCCGCGACCAGGCCGACGACGTTGATGGCCAGACCCAGGGCCGCGACGGCCTGGATCGTGCCGAACACCGAGGCGGCACCGCACATGTCGAACTTCATCTCGTCCATGGCGGCGCCCGGCTTGAGGCTGATGCCGCCCGTGTCGAAGGTGATGCCCTTGCCGACGAGGACGATCGGGCGGCTCCGCTGAGCGCCTCCGAGATATTCCATGACGATGAGCTTCGCGGGCTGGGCGCTGCCGGCGCTCACCGCGAGGAAGGCCTCCATGCCCATGCTCCGCATCTGCTTCTCCTCGACGATGCGGACCTTGAGCGGTGCCTCGCCCTGCGCGAGTCTGCGGGCCTCGGACGCCAGATAGCTCGGCGTACAGACATTGCCGGGATGATTGCCGAGCGTCCGCGCGTAGTTCGTGCCGGCAGCGACCAGGGCCGCGGCCTTCACGGTCCGGTCCAGGGTCGCGCGGCGCGCGCCGCCCGCGTGGAGTGCGAACTCGGTCAGGCGCACGAGTTCGGCATCACCGGGTTCGCTGCGGTATTCGTTGAAGCGATAGGCCTCCCAGGCGGCGACGTGGACGAACTCGGTGGCGATGGCGCCGGCCTCGTGGCCGTCGATCTCGAGGTCGCCGATGAGGACGGTCGCGCTGGTCGCGCGGCTCGCGAGCAGCGCGGTCAGGGCGCCCCGCGCGATCTTGCGCAGGGCCGCGTCGTCGAGGCCGTTCTTCTCGCCGATGCTGACCAGCAGGACGCGCTCCGCGCGCAGGCCCGGCAGCTCGTGGAGCATGAGGGTCTGGCCGATGGCCGCGCCCAGCTCGCCCTGGTCGACGAGGCGTTGCAGGCGACCGTCGCAGGCTGCATTCACGAGTCCTGCATCGCCCTGCAGGGGCTGGCCGGGGCGGACGGGAAGGACGAGGCAGCCGGTACGCACGCTCTCGGGTTTGCCGGACTTCACCGCAAATTTCATGTCGTGTTCCAGAAGCGGGGGACGAGGACGGGTGCAGCTGCCGTAGCGGCGACCGGCGAGTGTAACTCAGCGGTCGCGGTGGCTTAAGCGTGCTGCCGCCCCCTGATGCTAGCAGCCCTCGTCGCCGTCGCCGGACCTGCGTCTCAGGACCTGTGGTCCCTGGGAAGCACGACCACGCGGGTGCCGGAGAGGCGGTCGGGCCAGGTGAGGCCGGCCGGATCGAGGAGCGCCCAGAAGTAGCCGATGCCGAAGAGGAACAGGGACGGAATCGCAGCGACGAAGCGCTGCAGCGCCTGACGCAGGGAGATGTTGTGGCCGTCCCTGTCCTGGACTCGCAGACGCCAGGCCTGCATGCCGAGGGTGCGACCGTAGCGCGTCCAGAAGAACGCGAAGAAGGTGAAGGTGAGGACGAACATCACGCTGGTGAGCAGGGGGCCCGTCACCGTCTGCATGTCCTCGATCGAGACCGTCGTGGCATCGGGTGCGATCTCCGGCCGTGCCGCGAACAGATTGGCGATTCCCGAGGTCGTCAGGAGGATGGCGAGGACGAGCAGGCCGTCGTAGACCATCGCGATCGCGCGACGGAGCAGGCCTGCGGAAGGGAGTTCGTCATAGGGCGTGGCGGGGTCGCTCATGGCCGCGCATTCAATCGAAGGCGCCTGCCGCCCGCAAGGGCAGGGACAGGAGCCCGGGGGGCACCCGCCCCCGGTGCCGGACTGACGCGAGAGGATGTGCAAGGGACCCTGGCCCTCATGGACGCCAGGCGAACGACGCCCGGTGCGGCGCCCCGGGTCCTGCCTCCGGCCCCCGCTTGCGGCCTCCGTCGCCATGCGGTGGGCGTCTGCAGGCCCTCCATCTGCTAGCATCGCGACGGCATGCGGTCCGCGGATCCTCGAGGGTCGCTTCTTCGCAACAGGAGTCTCGAACATGACCATCAGCAAGCTTCTGCGTGGCCTTCTGACCGTCGCGCTCTGCGGTCAGCTGGTCTTCCTCGGCGTCGCCGCAGCGCCGGCCGCGCACGCGGGGGCCTTCGCCACCCGGGATTATCTCGAAGGGGAGTCGAGGCTGGCCCGCATCGACCGCGTGCAGGCGTTCCTCGCCGAGGAGCGGGTGCAGGCCCAGCTCGAGCAGCTCGGCGTCTCTCCGGAGCATGCCGCCGAGCGCGTCGCCGCGCTCAGCGACGCGGAGCTCGCCCGGCTCGACGGGCAGCTCCAGTCCCTGCCTGCGGGCGGCAACATCGTCGGCCTCGTGGGCGCGGTCTTCGTCGTGCTGCTCATTCTCGAGCTGCTCGGGGTGACCAACGTCTTCACCGCGATCTGAGGCGCACTCGGCCCGCCTGTACGTCGATGCATCCTCAGGGATGCGTCGACGCCGCGCAGGCGTCCTCGGTGCCCTCGCGTGCCTCGATGTCCCGCCGTGTCTCCGCGATCACCCGGAGGACGTCGCCCGACAGGGCGCGTTCGTCGATGCTGTCCAGGAGTGCGAGCGCCTCGCTGCGACAACCCTGATCGGCGCGGATCAGCGCCAGATTGTTCAGGACCACGGGGTCCTTCGGTGCCTCCGCGAGGAGCCGTGCGTAGGCGTCGGCGGCCTGCGCCAGGTCGCCCTGCGCCTGCGCCGCCCGCGCGAGTCCGAAGCGCGCGGCCCGATCCTCTCCGTGACCTTCGAGCCAGGCGGCGTAGGCGCGCGCGGCGAGGGTCGCCTCGCCCCGGTCCTCCAGGGCCGCCACGGCCGTCAGATAGCGCATCCGGTCGGGGTCTGCGGGCAGGGTTCCGGGGACCAGGGTCACCATGGCCCAGCGGTCGGCGCGATCCCAGCTCGCGGTGAAGGCCCGCAGCGACTGCAGGCTGCGGCGCTGCGCTCCGGAACGCAGGACCACGGTGTTCTCGGCAGCATCGATGCCCACGACCACGGCGTAGTGCCAGATCGGCCACCAGCGCCGTCCGAGATTCTGCAGGACGAGCACCGGGCGTCCGTGGCGGAGCTCGGCGGCGAGGCCGTCGTTCTTGCGGAGGACGTTCTGGCGAACGTTGAC
>JAZBPI010000169.1:0-13869 GCA_036351555.1 Pseudomonadales bacterium | reverse complement strand
GATGGCGGTCTTGCCGACCCCGGACTCGGCCACCAGCAGCGGATTGTTCTTGCGCCGACGGGAGAGGATCTGGATGACCCGCTCCACCTCGTGCTCACGGCCCACCAGGGGATCGATCTGTCCCCGCTTCGCCTGCTCGTTCAGGTTGGTGGCGAAGCTCTCCAGGGGCGACTGACCGGGCTGCTCGCCGCCCGCCGCGGCCTCCTCGTCCTGTTCCGGGGCACTTTCCGCGCCCTCGGCTCCGCCGGAGACCTTCGAGATCCCGTGCGCGATGTAGTTGACCACGTCGATGCGGGCGACGTTCTGCTGCTTGAGGAAGTAGACCGCCTGGCTTTCCTGCTCGCTGAAGATGGCCACGAGCACGTTCGCCCCGGTGACTTCCTTGCGCCCGGAGGACTGCACGTGGAACACGGCACGCTGGAGCACCCGCTGGAAACCGAGCGTCGGCTGGGTCTCGCGCTCGCCGTCGCTGACCGGAATGAGCGGCGTGGTGGTGTCGATGAACTCCTCGAGATCCGTGCGCAGCTTGTCCATGTCGGCGCCGACGGCCTTCAGCACCTGCACGGCCGCTGCATTGTCGAGAAGCGCGAGCAACAGGTGCTCGACGGTCATGAATTCGTGGCGTTTTGCCCGCGCCTCCTTGAACGCCATGTTGAGCGTGACTTCGAGGTCCTTGCTGAGCATGGGTGCTTCACTCCACGCGCCACGGGGGCGGGTCGTCAGTCGGTCATTTCGACCGTTGAAATCAGGGGGTGGTTGTTCTCCTGCGCGTGCCGGTTGACCTGTTCGGACTTCGTCTCTGCGACGTCACGCGGAAAGATGCCACACACGGCGCTGCCGGTCGTGTGAACCGCGAGCATGACCTGCGTGGCCTTCTCGCGATTCATGCCGAAGAAACGCTCGAGCACATGGACGACGAACTCCATCGGAGTGTAGTCGTCGTTGAGGAGGATGACCTTGTACAGGGGCGGCCGCTTGAGCTTCGGCTTCGCCGCCTGGGTCGCCAGGCCAGCACCCTGGTCTCCTGCCTCGTCGTCGTCGTCCGCACCCTTTCCCTGGATCAGATGCTCACAGCGCGACATCTCGAAACTCCCGACATTCGGAGTTGGTACGCATCCCGGCACCGACACCATCGAATACCCTAGATGATACCTGCGACCGCCGATTCAAGACCACAGCGGCAACCGGCGCGCCGACCGGCACCTTGACTCCCCCCCGGCCAGTGGTCACATTCGGTCCGGGGAGGACCTGTGGTGATCGTCGGGGGACGGGCAACACAACAAATTTATGCACCCGTCCGCCCGATGCGCAGGCCACAGGCGTCAGCGCGCGGGGAGGTGCGACATGAAGACTGGAACAGTCAAGTGGTTCAACAATGCCAAGGGCTACGGGTTCATTCTGCCTGAAGAAGGCGGCGAGGACCTGTTCGTCCACTATTCCTCCATCCAGATGGACGGCTACCGGACCCTCAAGGCGGGCCAGGCGGTGCAGTACGACACCCAGGAGGGCGAGAAGGGCTCTCATGCGGTGAACGTCTGCGCCGAACGCCCGGAGCGGGCGCTGCAGGATGCGGGCACGACGGCCGATGCCCCGGAGGGCACGACCGCACGCGAGGGCATGGCCCTCGCTTCGGGCTATGCCGAGGACTTCCAGGGCGATTGAGCGGGCGGGCGGCGACGGCCCCGCCGCCGCCCGCGTGACCGTTCCGGTCAGTCCATCTTGGCGATGATGGCGTCGCCGAACTCCGAGCACTTGAGCAGCTTCGCACCGTCCATGAGGCGCTCGGAGTCGTAGGTGACGGTCTTCTCCGAGATCGCGCCATCCATGCCCTTGATGATGAGATCCGCGGCCTCGACCCAGCCCATGTGCCGCAGCATCATCTCGGCCGAGAGGATGAGTGACCCGGGGTTGACCTTGTCCTGACCGGCGTACTTCGGCGCAGTACCGTGGGTGGCCTCGAACAGGGCGACGTCGTCCCCGATGTTCGCGCCCGGCGCGATGCCGATGCCGCCGACCTGGGCCGCCAGGGCGTCGGACAGATAGTCGCCGTTGAGGTTCATGGTGGCGATGACGCTGTACTCGTCCGGGCGCGTCAGCACCTGCTGGAGCATGGCGTCGGCGATCACGTCCTTGATCACGAGATCCTGACCCGGGCGACGGATCACGTGCCAGGGTCCGCCGTCGAGCGGCTCGGCGCCGAACTCTTCCACCGCGAGTTCGTAGCCCCAGTCCTTGAAGGCGCCCTCGGTGAATTTCATGATGTTGCCCTTGTGCACGAAGGTCAGCGACGGCCGCCCCTCGTCGAGCGCGTACTGGATGGCCTTGCGCACCAGGCGCTTGGTGCCTTCCTCGGAGATCGGCTTGATGCCCAGGCCGACGTGCTGGGGGAAGCGGATCTTGGTGACGCCCAGCTCCTCGGCGAGGAACTTCAGCAGCTTCGCGGCCTCCGGGGAATCCGCCTGGTACTCGACCCCGGCGTAGATGTCCTCGGTGTTCTCGCGGAAGATCACCATGTCGACGGCGCCCGGATTCTTCACGGGGCTGGGCACGTTGGTGAACCAGCGCACCGGGCGCTGGCAGACGTAGAGATCGAGCTCCTGGCGCAGGGCGACGTTGAGCGAGCGGATGCCGCCGCCGACCGGCGTGGTCATGGGGCCCTTGATGCCGACGATGAACTCACGCATCGCATCGAGGGTCTCGGCCGGCAGCCACTGGTCCTCGCCGTAGACCTCGAGGGACTTCTCGCCGGAATAGATCTCCATCCAGGCGATGGCGCGCTTGCCGCCGTAGGCGCGGGCGACGGCCGCATCCGTGACCTTGATCATCACCGGCGTGATGTCGACGCCGATGCCGTCTCCCTCGATGAAGGGAATGATGGGATGGTCGGGTACATTCAGCGTCAGGTCGTCGTTGACCGTGATCTTCTCGCCCGCCGACGGAACCTTGATGTGCTGATAGGACATGGAGTACTCCCTGAAGGGGTTGGACGTGATCCGACCGTCGCATCACCGCGCGCAGGGCGACGTTCCTCGGAACGGGCGCCTCGCGAAGGCGGAGCAGACATCGGCAGGCGTCGACCAGCGACCCGCTTCTTCGGGGGCCGTCCAGCGAGGCGCGCGGAGTATATCACCGGAGTCCGGCGCGGCCTTAACGCGGCGCGGTGTCCGCCTTGGCGACGCTGATCCGCTTCTGGAAGCCCTGGGGCGTCCTGTCCCAGTTCACGGACGAGGCCGGGCGCGCCACGCTCGCCACCTACATCGACGTCCCCCGCGTCTACGCCGCCGGGCGCCTGGATCGCGACTCGGAAGGTCTGCTGCTCCTGACCGACTCCGGGGCCGTCCAGGCGCGCATCGCCGCGCCACGCTTCCACATGCAGAAGACCTATCTCGCCCTCGTTGAATCGCCGCCCGACGCGGACGCGCTCGCCGGCCTGGTGCAGCAGGGGGTGGTGCTCCGCGATGGTCCGGCCCGGGCCCGCGCCGCGCGCCTCGTGGCCGCGCCGGCGTTTCCGGAACGGGATCCCGTGCCCAGACCACGCCCGGGGCGCGGCACGGCATGGATCGAGCTGGTGCTCGAGGAAGGACGCAACCGGCAGGTCCGGCGCATGCTCGCCGCGATCGGCTCGCCGGTGCTGAGGCTCGTGCGGACCGCGATCGGCCCCTACACGCTGGACGGTCTGACTCCGGGCCGCTGGGCCCGGGAAACGATCAACGTTCCGATCGACCGCCGGACGACCCCTGCCAGGTCGCCGCGGCCGCGTGATCGCTCGCACGCGACTCGATCCAGCGGGCGCCGTCGGGACCCGTCTCGCGCTTCCAGAAAACCGCCCGGGTCTTGAGCGCGTCCATCACGAAACGGGCAGCGTCGAAAGCGACGTCCCGATGGGCGCTGGCCGCGATCACGAGCACGATCTGATCCCCGGCGGCCAGACGGCCGACACGGTGGATGACGGTCAGGGCTCCGAGATCCCAGCGCGACGCCGCATCCGCGGCGATGGCAAGGACACTGCGCTCGGTCATGCCCGGATAGTGCTCGAGCTCCAGCCCCTCCACGGCGGCGCCCTCGGACAGATCGCGGACGCAGCCGACGAAACTGGCGATGGCACCGGCGCCGGGCGCCCGCGCCCGGAGCGCCTCGTACTCCGTGGCGAGGCAGAAGTCGGCCTCGAGGATGCGGACGTCCGGCTGCATGGACTCAGCCCCCGGTCACGGGAGGCAGGAATGCCACTTCCTGTCCCGGGGACAGATGAAGCGATTCCGGCTCCACGAAGGCCTGATCGACCGCGATGCGGACACCCGGGCCCGACAGCACGGCCGCGGCCTTCCCATGGCGCGCCTGCAGCAGGGCGACCAGCGCTTCGAGGGAGAGCCCCTCCGGTGCCAGATCGACGGACTCCTCCGCGAGACCCAGGGCTTCCCGGAGCGCCGCGAAGTAGCGCACGCGCAGCGCCGTCATGGCGAAGGGTCCCTGTCGCCGTCACGCACCCAGTGACCGGACCGACCGCCGCGCTTCTCGAGCAGCTCCACGGGGCCGATGCGCATTCCCTTCTCCACGGCCTTGCACATGTCGTAGACCGTGAGCGCCGCGATGCTCACGGCGGTCAGCGCTTCCATCTCCACACCGGTGCGCGCCTCCGTCCGACAGCAGGCCTCGACCTGGAGCCGTCCCTCGGCCTCTTCCGGACGGAACTCCAGGGTCACGGACGAGAGCGGGATCTGATGACAGAGAGGTATGAGGTCCGCCGTGCGCTTGGCGCCCTGGATCCCGGCGATGCGCGCCACGGCAAGCACGTCACCCTTGGGCATGGCGTTGTCCACGATGCGCGCAAGCGTCTCCGGGCGCATGTGCAGGGTCGCCCGGGCGCGCGCCTCCCGGCTCGTGACCGCCTTGTCGCCCACGTCCACCATGCGCGCCCGACCCTCCGCATCGAGATGGGACAGGGCGAGGGTGGCCGCGGAATCCGCGTCCGGCGAGGCGGGGTCGGTCGGGGGCATGCGCGCTCCAGGGGCAGGCGTTCCGGGGCTCCGGATCGGTGGTCGCGTCCGGACACGGCGAGTACAATAACGCGCCCCGCCGGGAGCCACCATCCGCAGCGCACGTCGGCGCCCGGCTCGAATGTCCGTCTCGATACGCGATCCAGTCCCATGACAGCGAGCACAGCGCAGACCGCAGCGCCCACCCGCAGGGTCATCGTGGGCATGTCCGGGGGCGTCGATTCCTCGGTCGCGGCGCTGCGCCTGCTCGAAGCCGGGCACGAGGTCGAAGGCCTGTTCATGAAGAACTGGGACGAGGACGACGGCACGGAGTACTGCACCGCGCGCGTCGACCTCGAGGACGCGCAGCGCGTCTGCGAGCGCCTCGGCATCCGCCTGCACACCGCCAGCTTCGCCGCCGAGTACTGGGACAACGTGTTCGAACACTTCATCACCGAGTACCAGGCCGGTCGCACGCCCAACCCGGACGTGCTGTGCAACCGGGAGATCAAGTTCAACGTCTTCATCGACTACGCCCGGCAGCTCGGCGCCGAGTGGATCGCCACCGGGCATTACGCCCGGATCCGCCACGGCGACGACGGCGTCGAGCTCCTCCGCGCGGTCGACGCACGCAAGGACCAGACCTATTTCCTGCAGGCCGTTCCCGGCGACCGTTTCCGTCGCTGCCTGTTCCCCCTCGGCGAACTCGAGAAGGACGCCGTGCGGCGCATCGCCGCGCGGGCCGGCTTCGCGAATCACGCGAAGAAGGACTCCACGGGGATCTGCTTCATCGGCGAGCGGCGCTTCGGCGACTTCCTCGAACGCTACGTGGCCCGCGAGGCCGGGCCGATCCGCTCCGTCGAGGGCCGGGACCTCGGCACCCACGAAGGGCTGTCCTTCTACACCATCGGCCAGCGACAGGGGCTCGGCATCGGCGGCCTGAAGGACGGTGACGGCGCACCCTGGTACGTGGCCGACAAGCTGCTCGAGGGCAACAGGCTCCTCGTGGCCCAGGGCAGCGATCACCCCGCCCTCTTCCATGATCGGCTGCGCGTGACCGCGCCGACCTGGATCAGCCGGGCGCCGCCGATCCCGGGGCGCTGCACGGCGAAGATCCGCTATCGGCAGACGGACCAGCCCTGCACGCTCGTCCACGACGGTGACGGCGCGCTCGAGGTGACCTTCGACCGCCCGCAGCGCGCCGTGACGCCCGGACAGTGGATCTGCTTCTACGACGGCGAGCGCTGCCTCGGCGGCGGCGTCATCGCCGAACGTTCGCGCACCGTGGAGCCTGCGACCGAGACGAGCGACAGGCGGAAGTCGGCTTGAACTACGACACGCGCGATCGCGTGCTCGCCCTCGCCGGCGTCTTCCAGGCGGCGACGCTCGTCGCCGACATCGCGCACGGCCGCGGCCTCGACGAAGCCGCCTTTCGCAGCACGCTCGAAAGCCTCCTGGTCGAGAATGCGGACACGACCGCGGAGGTGTTCGGCGGCGAAGCGGGCGTCCGCCTGGGCCTGCTCATGACGCGCGACGCCCTGGATCCGGCCCGTCAGCGAGGGCAGACGGAGGTGCTCCGCTACGCCTTCGCGATCGTGCAGGTGGAGCGCCGCTTCTCGAAGCGGCGGGATCTGCAGCAGATCGTCGACACACGCATGACCCGGTTGCGCGATCAGCTCGCCCACTTCGACATCCTCCACGAGACCATCGTCGGCGCCGTCGCGTCCCTCTACCAGGACACGATCTCCACGCTCCGGCAACGGATCCAGGTCGTCGGCAACGCGGCGGCCCTGCAGGATGAACGCAATGCCGACCGCATCCGTGCGGCGCTCATGGGCGGCGTGCGCGCCGCCGTACTCTGGCACCAGGTCGGCGGCCGACGCTGGCGTCTGCTGCTGAACCGGCGCGCCGTCCAGCACACGGCCGGGCAGCTCCACGCCGGCCTCGACTGAATGGCGATGCCTCGCCGGAACCGCTTCGAGCCTCGCGCGGGCACGCGCGTCGTACCCCGATGGAGATCCTGACCCATGGCGCTGTCCTCTCTCACTGCCCTGTCACCGATCGACGGCCGCTACGCCGGCCAGGTCGACGCGCTGCGTCCGATCTTCAGCGAGTACGGCCTGATGCGCTTCCGGGTCCTCACGGAAGTGCGCTGGTTCCAGGCGCTCGCGGACGCGCCGGGCCTGCCCGAACTACCGGCCCTGTCCCCTGCCGCACGGGCGCACCTCGAGTCCGTCGCGAGCGCCTTCGACGAGGCCGCGGCCCAGCGCATCAAGGAGATCGAACGCACCACCAATCACGACGTGAAGGCCGTGGAGTACTACCTGAAGGCTCGGCTCGGTGAACACGCCGAACTGGCGCCGTACATCGAGTTCGTGCACTTCGCCTGCACGTCCGAGGACATCAACAACGTGGCGCACGCCCTGATGCTCAGCACCGGGTGCGAGGAGGTGCTGCTGCCGGCCATGGACGCCCTGATCGAGGCGCTCCGCGCCCTGGCCCTGACCCATGCCGCGGTGCCGATGCTGTCCCGCACGCACGGGCAGGTGGCCTCACCGACGACCATGGGCAAGGAACTCGCCAACTTCGTGCACCGGCTGCGCGACGCGCGAACGGCCTTCGCCGCCGTGGCCCTGCCGGCCAAGCTCAACGGCGCCGTGGGCAACTACAACGCCCATGTGGCCACGGCCCCGGAGGTCGACTGGCCCGCCCTGGCCCGCCAGGTCATCGAGGATCTGGGCCTCGCCTGGAGCCCCTACACGACCCAGATCGAACCCCACGACGGCATCGCGGCCTACTGCCATGCGCTCATGCGCTTCGACCAGATCCTTCTGGATCTCGACCGCGACATCTGGGGCTACATCTCTCTCGGCTACTTCCGCCAGCGCGCCGTGGCCACGGAGACCGGTTCCTCGACCATGCCCCACAAGGTCAATCCCATCGACTTCGAGAACTCCGAGGGCAACCTCGGGGTCGCGAATGCCATGCTCGCGCACCTCGCCGAGAAGCTGCCGGTCTCGCGCTGGCAGCGCGACCTGTCCGATTCGACGGTACTGCGCAACCTCGGCGTGGGTGTCGCGCACGTCCTGATCGCCGTGAACGCGACACGCCGGGGCCTCGGCAAGCTGGAGCTCGACGTCACCCGCCTGGCCGCCGATCTCGACCACAGCTGGGAGGTGCTGGCCGAAGTGATCCAGAGTGTCATGCGACGGGAGGGCATCGAGGAGCCCTACGAACGCCTGAAGGCGCTCACCCGGGGCCGACGCCTGGACGAGGACTCCATGCGCGCCCTCGTCCAGGCCCTGCCGCTCTCCGACGCCGCCCGCGAGCGCCTGCTGGCCATGACGCCGGCGACCTACACGGGCCTCGCGGCCGAACTCGCCCGCGCCGTCGATCCATGACCGGACGCGGCGCCGCCGGCCTGCTCCTGGCCCGGGCCTTCGCCGAGCATCCGGAGCTCGACGCAGAGGCTCGGCTGACGCGCTTCCTCGCCGAACACTGGCACCGCAGGGCCCTGCTGATCCCGCAGGCGCTCCGCCAGTTCGACGTACCGCTCGATGCGGACGAGCTGGCCGGCCTCGCCTGCGAGCCGGATGCCGATGCGCGCATCGTGCGACGCACGTCCCGAGGCTTCGAGAGCGAGGCGGGCCCTTTCTCGCCGGAACGCTTCGCGAGCCTCGGCGAGCGCGACTGGACCCTGCTGGTGAACGGCGTGGATCTCGCCATCCCGGGATTCGAGGCGCTGCTCGAGGCCGTGCGCTTCCTGCCGGACTGGCGCCTGGACGACATCATGATCAGCTTCGCGGCGCCGGGCGGCTCCGTGGGCCCGCACCACGATCGCTACGACGTCTTCCTTCTCCAGGCGGCGGGCGTACGGCGCTGGGAGCTCGGCGCCGTGCCCGATGGGGACCAGCGACCGCAACGCCTCGAGGGCGGGCTGAGCCTCGTCGCCGATTTCCTCCCCGATGCGCGCCTGCGCTGCGAACCCGGCGACGTGCTCTACGTGCCCCCCGGCCTCGTCCATCACGGCATTGCCGAAACAGCCTGCCTGACGATCTCCGTGGGCCTGCGCGCCCCCTCGCTCCGGGACCTGGTCACGGACTGGGCCCTGACCCTCGTCGACGAGCTCGCGGCGCAGACCGACGACCGCCCGCTCGATCTCGATCCGGAACTGCCCGCCGCACCGGCGTCCCTCGCGCCGGAGACGCTCGAGAAGGCGCGCAGGCTCCTCAGCGACGCCGTGAACGGCGCCCTGCTCGACGAGGCACGCTTCGCCGGCTGGCTGGGGTGCGCACTCACGCGCCCCGGCCGCAGCAGCTTCCAGGCGCCGGAGGCCGACCTCTCGACAGGGGACCTCGCGGCAGAACTCTCGGCCGGCGCCGTGCTCCAGCGTGCCCCCGGGCTCCGGCTGCTGCTGCATCCGGCAGCGCACGGGACCGAGGTGTTCGCCGGCGGTTTCAGGCTGCACACGCCCCTCCCGGTGGCTGCGCTCGAGGCCTTCACCAGCTTCGCGCCCCTGGATCGGCAGACCCTGGCGGCGCCGGAGGCGCTGCGCCTGGCACAGGGTCTGTATACTGCCGGGTTGCTCGAACTCGTCGACGGAGACGAGGCATCCTGAGGCAGCCCGGGCCCACAGGAGGATCCGCAAGGCATGACTGAAGGCGTCGAGATCCGACGCGCGCGCTGGCCGGAGGAAGCCGAAGCACTCCGGTCCATCCGCCATCGCGTGTTCGTGGACGAGCAGCAGGTCCCGGAAGACGTCGAATGGGACGACCGCGACGACGACGCGATCCATTTCATCGCCGTCGACCATCGCGGCGAGGCGATCGGCACCGGTCGCCTGCTTCCCGAGGGGCAGATCGGCCGCATGGCGGTGCTCGCGGCACGACGCGGCTTCGGCATCGGGCGCGCCCTCCTCGACGCCGCCCTGGCCGCCGCCCGGGATCGCGGGGACCGGGAGGTCTTCCTGAACGCACAGGTCGAGGCCCTGCCCTTCTACGAGGCGGCAGGCTTTCACAGCGTCGGCAGCGAGTTCGTCGAGGCGGGCATCCGCCATCAACGCATGGAGTGCGTCCTCGGCATCCCCTTCCAGCCGGAGACGCGCTCCGGGAAGGACCTGCCCCCGATCGCGACGCGACCGGTGGAGGACGACCGGGAGGACTACCCCCACCCGTCCCTCGCCGAGAGCAGCGCCACGGCCCGCATGCTCAGCGGCGAGGCGGCGTTGCGCGACGCGATCGTCGATCTGGCTGCGCGGGCGCGCAACGAGCTGCTGATCCTGTCCCCGGACCTGGATCCGCTGCTGTTCGACAACGGCGCACTCGTGGAGGCCCTGTCGGCCTTTGCCCGGCGTCATCCGCGGTCGCGGGTCGAGATCCTGGTGCACGACGTACGGCGCATGGTCCGGGACGGCAACCGTGTACTGTCCCTCGTGCGGCGCCTGCCGACGTCCATGTCCATCCGGGTCGTGGACGGCGACATGCGGGATCGCGAGGACAGCTTCGTCCTCGCGGATCGCACGGGGCTGGTGGTGCTGCCGAGGGCGACGATCGCGGAGGGCTTCGCGAATCACAACGACGCCCCGCTGACGCGGCAGTACGCCGACGTCTTCCGGCGCCTCGCCGATCGCGCGGTGCTGGATCCCAATCTGCGCATCATGACCCTCTGAGAGGGTGACCGGTGCTCCGGGTGCACACCCGGCGCCGCTCGGGAGATCGATCGATGTCCACGACGCTCGATGCGACGGGCCTCGCGCCACGCGCCTTCGCGCTGCTCAATCGCTTCGCGGAACCCGCGATCCGCTCGGGCTTCGGCGCGCCCTGGCCGACCCTGCCCCTGCCCGCGGCCCTCTGGGCCCTGGGCTGGCATCCGGGCCTCGTGGTCCTCGAAGTGCCCGGCCGACGGAGCGGGCGCCTCTACCGCGTACCGCTGACGGCCCTGGTCCGGGGTGACACCGTGCTCGTCAGCACGCTGCGGAGGGAGTCCCAGTGGGTCCGCAACCTCGCGGCCGCAGAGACCGTCGGGCTCTGGTTGCGCGGCACACGCCGTAGGGCGCGTCCCTGGGTTCGCGGCATGCACCCGGACGGCCCGGCCTCGGCCGCCCTGAGTCGCGGCCTCAAGACGCTGTCGGGCCCGCTCGAGCGCAGCGGCCTGCAGCTCGCGGAGCTCAGCCTCGAGGCGCCCACGGAGATGACCGGGGCCGGCAGGCCATGCTGAAATCCCGGCGCACTCGACGGGTTCGCAGGGCAAGGGGAGCGCCGGCAGCGCATGCGTGACTACTTCATCCGACGGCTGCTGCTCGTCATTCCGACGCTGCTCGGTATCACGATCCTGGTCTTCGGCGTGACCCGGCTCGTACCCGGCGGCCCTCTGGAGCGGGCGATCATGGAAGCGCAGGCCGCATCCATGGCGGCAGGCGTGGATTCGAGCGTCGGCCAGGGCATGGCGCTGTCCGAGGCACAGATCGACCAGCTCCGCGAGTACTACGGTTTCGACAAGCCCTGGTACCTGAGCTATGCGGACTGGCTGGGCAAGGTGGCCCAGGGCGATCTCGGCACCTCCTATCGCTACAACGAGCCGGTCTGGACCGTCATCAGCGACCGCTTCCCGATCTCCCTCTTCTACGGGATCGTGAGCCTGGTGATCACCTATGTCGTGTGCATCCCCCTCGGGGTGCTGAAGGCGATCCGGCACCGAACGCTCGTCGACAACCTTACCTCCATCGTGATCTTCGCGGGCTATGCGGTACCCGGCTACGTGCTCGGCGCGCTGCTCCTGCTGTTCTTTTCCGTGGAGATCGATCTCTTCCCCATGGGCGGCTTCACCAGCCTGAACTACGAGACCCTCGGGCCCTGGGACAAGATCGTCGACATCCTGCATCACGCGACCCTGCCCCTGATCTGCTATCTCGTGGGCAGCTTCGCCGTGACCACGCTGCTCATGAAGAACAACCTCATGGACCAGCTCGCCGCGGACTATGTGCGGACCGCCGTGGCCAAGGGCGTGCGCTTTCGCCAGGCCGTGACCGGGCACGCCCTGCGCAACTCCCTGATCCCCATTGCCACCACCTTCGGGCAGAACATCACGCTGCTCGTCGGGGGGTCCTTCCTCATCGAGACGATCTTCGACATCGACGGCTTCGGCCTGCTGGGCCTGGAGTCCATCTTCGATCGCGACTACCCCGTCGTCATGGGCATCGTGTTCCTGTCGAGCCTGCTGCTCCTGATCGGCAACATTCTCTCCGACCTGCTCGTGGCAGCCATCGATCCGAGGATCCGGTTCCAGTGAGACTCAATCCCCTCACCCGGCGAAAGCTCCGGCGATTCCGGGAGATCCGCCGCGGCTACTACTCGCTGATCGTGCTGGTCGCCCTCACAGGCCTGTCCGCCTTCGGCGAGCTGCTGATCAACGACCGCGCGCTGGCCGTGAAACACGACGGGCGCTGGCATTTCCCCACCTATGGACCCGTGGAGCTCGGCGCCCGCTACGGGCTCGAGGGCACGGCCGCGCGAACGCCGGTGGACTACCGTGCTCTCGCCAGGCGCTTCGAGGCGGCCGGCGGCGACGACCGCGTCATCATGCCCCTGGTGCCCTGGGGAGCCTACGGGAACGACACGCAGCGCGGCGTCCTGCGCGCCGAGCCACCGGACTTCGCGCGCGGACACTATCTGGGGACCGATTCCACGGGCCGGGACATCCTCGCCCGGCTCGTCTACGGCTTCCGCACCGCGATCCTCTTCGCGCTGGCCTTCACGGCCCTGACCTATCTGGTCGGCGTGACCATCGGCTGCGCCATGGGCTACTTCGGCGGCTGGTTCGACCTGCTCTTCCAGCGCGTCATCGAGATCTGGTCGAACATTCCCTTCCTGTACATGGTCATCATCGTGTTCTCGGTGATCCCCGGCACCTTCAGCGTGCCCACGCGGATCGGCGTGCTGCTGGCGATCATGGTGCTGTTCGCCTGGACCGGGCTGACGTACTACATGCGCACGGAGACCTACAAGGAGAAGTCCCGGGACTACACGGCCGCTGCCCTGGTGATCGGCGCGAGCACGGGCCGCATCATCTTCCGGCACATCCTGCCGAACACGATCTCGACCATCGTCACCTTCATTCCCTTCACGGTGGTGTCCGCGATCACCGCGATCACGGCGCTCGACTTCCTCGGCTGGGGTCTTCCGCCGCCGACGCCGAGCATCGGTGAACTGCTCAAGCAGGGCACGGCGAATCTCACCACGGCTCCCTGGATCGTGAGTTCCGCCTTCGCTGCACTGGTCTTCATCCTGACCGTCGTGACCTTCATCGGCGAGGCCATACGGGAAGCCTTCGATCCGCGTCAGTTCACGACCTACCGCTGACCCACGACATCCATCACGCTGCAACCCCGTCGCATCGTCCGACCAGGAGTCCGCCATGACTTGGAAACTTCGAATCCTCGCCCTCCTCGCGCCCGCGCTGCTCGTCGCCTGCGGTGGCGGCGCGCCGGAAGAGGCTTCGGAGACCACCGCCGCGCGGCGTGCCGATGCGGCCGCGGCGCGCGAGGCGCACTATGCGAGTCAGCCGAGCCTGCCCCCGGCCGTGCGCGAGGCCTACGAACGGGGCGAGATCAGTCAGGAGGCGCTCGACGCACGCATCGACGCCGGGGAGTTCGAACCCTTCTTCGTCACGGCGACGCCCGCCGAGATCCCCGCCGACCTGACCTGGGAAGACGGTTCGCAACTGCCCGAATTCAGTGCTCCGGATGCCCGCAAGGGCGGCACGCTGCAGGGCGCGATCCAGGACTTCCCGCGCACCCTGCGTCGCGTCGGCCCGGATTCGAACGGCTCCTTCCGACCCTACATCCTCGACGACGTGGTCATGGGCTTCGGCCAGCGTCACCCGGTGCTCAACGACATCG
>JAZBPI010000168.1:0-5807 GCA_036351555.1 Pseudomonadales bacterium | reverse complement strand
TGGCAACCGACTCTTCGCTTGTCATCGACTAACGGAATCAACTCCGGCGTCTCCTTCGACACACCTCCATCACCTTCGGGCACCGCCCCGCGAACCGACACCCCGCCCCCACGTTCACCGGCGACGGAATCTCCCCCGTCATGGTCTCGTGCGTGCGGGTGCGCTCGTACTCCGGGTCCGGCTCCGGGTTGGAGCTCACGAGCAGCTGCGTGTAGGGGTGCTTCGGGCGGAAGAAGACGTCGTCGGCGGGGCCCACCTCCACCAGGGCGCCCAGGTACATCACAGCCATGCGGTCGCTCACGTAGCGCACCATGGAGAGGTCGTGGGCGATGAACAGCAGGGTCAGGCCCATGCGTTCCTTGAGTTCGGCGAGCAGGTTGATCACCTGGGCCTGCACGGAGACGTCGAGGGCGCTGATGGGCTCGTCGCACACCACGAACTCCGGCTCCACGATCATTGCCCGGGCGATGCCGATGCGCTGGCGCTGGCCGCCGGAGAACTCGTGCGGGTAGCGGGAGCCGTGGTCGGCGTTCAGGCCCACCTGCTCGAGCCAGTGCACCACGCGCTCGCGGGTCTGCGCGGGCGTCACGTCGCTGTGCAGGCGCAGGCCCTCGGCGATGATCTCGCCGGCGGTCATGCGCGGATTCAGCGAGGAGTAGGGATCCTGGAAGATCATCTGCATGCGCCTGGCGTTGCGGCGGAAGTCTTCCGTGCCGTATGTCTGCGGCAGCCTCTCGCCGCGGTAGATCACCTCGCCGGCGGTCTTGTCGTGCAGGCCGAGGAGCGTCTTGCCGAAGGTGGACTTGCCGGAGCCCGATTCCCCCACCAGGCCGAGGATCTCGTTCTCGCGGATCGTGAGCGACACGTCGTCCACGGCGTGCACGGTCTGCCCGGGGCCGATGCGGAAGTGCTTCGTGAGGCCGCGGGTCTCCAGCAGCGGCGTCGCGGGCCGGGCGGCGTCGCCCGGTGGCCTCGCCTGCGCGCTCATGTGAGTGCTCCGTCGCGCAGCTGGTGCACGTCGCTCACGTCGGGGGCCTGCGGGTGCTGCAGCCAGCAGCGGGCGCGGTGGTCGAGGTCGCGCGCGTGCTGCGCCAGCGTGTACATGGGCGGCAGGCGGTGCTCGCAGAGCGCCATGGCGTGCGGGCAGCGGGCGAAGTAGCCGCAGCCGGCCGGGGGATGGAAGAGATCCGGCGGGCTGCCCTCGATGGGCATGAGCCGCTGGGTCTGCTCCGGGTCGTTCGTGGGCGTGGCCCGGCGCAGGCCCTGGGTGTAGGGGTGGCCGCCGCGGTAGAAGACGTCGTCCACCGTGCCCGTCTCCACGATCTGCCCGGCGTACATCACGGCCACGTCGTCGGCCATGCGCGCCACCACGCCCAGGTCGTGGGTGATGAGGATGATGCTCATGCCCTCGTCGCGCTGCAGCGTCTCCATGAGCTCGAGGATCTGCGCCTGGATGGTCACGTCCAGCGCCGTGGTGGGCTCGTCGGCGATGAGGATCTCGGGGCTGCAGGCGAGGGCCATGGCGATCATGGCGCGCTGGAGCATGCCGCCGGAGAACTCGAAGGGGTACTGGCGCGCGCGCTTGCCCGCCTCGGGGATGCGCGCCTTCTCGAGGAGCTCCACGGCGCGGCGAAGGGCCTCGGCGGTGCCCAGGCCCCGGTGCACGCGCAGCGTCTCGGCGATCTGGTCGCCGATGCGCATGGTGGGGTTCAGGGAGCTCATGGGGTCCTGGAAGATCATGCCGATGCGGTTGCCGCGGATCTGGTTCAGCTCGCGCTCCGGCAGGCCGAGGATCTCCCTGCCCGAGAGCTTCGCGGAGCCCTTCGTGATGCGCCCCGGCGGCATGGGGATGAGCCCCATGAGCGCCTGCACGGTCACGCTCTTGCCGCAGCCCGATTCGCCGACGATGCCGAGGGTCTTGCCCCGCGGCACGCGGAAGGACACGTCGCGCACGGCGTGCACGGTGCCGCCGTAGGTGTCGAACTCCACCTCGAGGTCGGCCACGTCGAGGATGATGTCGACGTCCTCGTCGTCGCTGCCCTGCAGGGCCGGCTCGCGCTGGGTCGGGTTCATGGGCGGCTCACTCCTTCGAGCGCATGCGCGCGTCCAGCGCATCGCGCAGGCCGTCGCCGAGGAGATTGAAGGCCAGCACCGTGATGCTGATGAACAGCGCCGGGAAGAACAGCTCGTGCGGGGAATTGAGCATGCTCTTCAGGCCCTCGAAGCACATGGAGCCCCAGCTCGGGGTCGGCGGCGCCACGCCCATGCCGATGAAGGAGAGGAAGGCCTCCGTGAAGATCGCCGAGGGGATGGCGAAGGTGAGGGTCACCAGGATCACGCCCAGGGTGTTCGGGATCATGTGGCGCAGGATGAGGTAGCCGTCCTTCGCGCCGAGGAGCCGCGCCGCCTGCACGTAGCCCTCCTCGCGGATCTGCAGGATCTGCCCGCGCACGAGCCGCGCCGTGGCCGGCCACAGGAGCACCACCATGGCGATGAGGATGGCGTAGATGCCGCTCTCGCCCGCCTCGATGCCCGAGGCCACGCGGAACAGGATCATGAACAGCAGGAAGGGCAGGGCCACCACGAAGTCGGCGAAGCGCATCATCAGGGCGTCCGTGCGGCCGCCCACGAAGCCGGCGAAGGCGCCGAAGGCGGTGCCGATGAGGATGAACAGCAGGGGCGCGAGGATGCCGATGAAGAGCGAGGTGCGCGCGCCGTACATGAGCCGCGCGAGCATGTCGCGCCCCAGGTAGTCCGTGCCCAGGGGATGGGCGCCGAGGTCCACCCGGTCGCCGGGGGCGGGCGTCGCGGCGGCATCCAGGTAGCTGCTGCGCTTCGCCGCGTCGATGGTCACGGCGAGCTGCACCGGCGCGCGCACGGTGACGAAGCGCGTGGATTCGCGCAGGCCGTCCGTGGCGGTCACCGAGTACCAGTAGTCCCCCTCCGAGAGATCCAGGGCGTCCTCCCAGCCGAGCTCGTTGCCCGTGAGCGTCTCGCCGAGCGGCAGGCCGAGCTCGTTCAGGGCGGTCGGCTCGTAGGTGTTGCGGTAGATCTCGTAGCGCGCGGCGTTGGGCACCGGCTCCCAGCGGATGCGCACGGACCAGGTGTTCGGCTCGCCGACCACGGTGAGGCCCTCGGGGGCGGGCAGTTCGCCGCGTGCGGCATCCTCGAGCCAGGCGTCCGTGGGGCCCGTGGGCCAGTCCGCCGCCACGGGCACGTCCCAGCGGGCGCCGCGCTGCACGAGGAGCGCCGAGGCGCCGAGCGTCGGCGGCCGCGACACCTGATCCAGGTTCTGCGCGGACGGATCCACGCGCCAGAGCAGGGGCCCGAGCACCGTGAAGGCGAGCAGGCCGACGACGATCCACAGGGAGGCGAGCGCGCGGGCGTTCGTCTTCAGCCGTCGCCAGGCGTCCTCCCAGTAGGACTGCGAGGGCCGCGACAGGCCGTGCACGTCCGGGCGCCGGGTGGCCGGGGCGAAGTCCGCGGCGGTGAACGTGCCGGGGGTGGCGCTGTTCATGGTGTCGCTCCCCCTCAGCTCAGGCGCACGCGCGGATCGATGAAGCCGTAGACGAGGTCCACGAGGATCACCATGAGCACGAGGAAGCTGCCGTAGAACACCGTGGTGCCCATGATCAGCGTGTAGTCGAGCTGCTGCACCGCCTCCACGAAGGCGCGGCCGAGGCCGGGGATGGCGAACACCAGCTCCACCACGAAGCCGCCAGTGGTGTTGGCGGCGATGGCCGGGCCGAGCACGGTCACCACCGGGAGCACGGCGTTGCGCAGGGCGTGGCGCCAGAAGATGCGCGACCCCGGGGCGCCCTTGGCGCGCGCCGTGCGGATGTAGTCCGTGCCCATCACCTCGAGCATGGACGAGCGCATGAGCCGCACCAGGAAGGCCATGGTGGAGAGGCCGAGCACCAGGGCGGGCATGAGCATGTGGCGGAACTCGCCCCAGCCGGCCACGGGCAGCACCGTGGTGCCGAAGAAGGCGTTGAGGTTCACCAGGGCGAGCTGGCCGAGGGCCGCGAAGACGAAGCTCGGTACGGAGATGCCGAGGATCACCGCGAACATGATGAGGATGTCCGGCCAGCGGTTGCGGTTCAGGGCCGTGAGCGCGCCGAGGAGGATGCCGCCGGCGGCGGCGAAGAGGATCGCGAGCACGCCGAGCTGCGCGGAGATGGGGAAGGCGTCGGCGATGATGTCGTTCACGCGGCGGTTCTGCTGCGTGAAGGAGATGCCGAAGTCGAGCGTCGCGATGTTCTTCAGGTAGATGAGGTACTGATCGGGGAACACCGGGCGATCCAGGCCGTACTTCGCCTCGAGGTTGGCGCGGATCGCCGCCGTGGTGGCCTTGTCGTTCTGCAGGGGGTCGCCGGGCACCGCGTGCATGGCGGCGAAGGTGGCGGTGGCGATGAACCAGACGGTGATCACGCCCTGGACGAGGCGACGCAGCGTATAGGCGCCCATCAGCGGGCCTCGGCCGTGGCGACGGGCGCCGCCGCAGGCGCATCGATCCAGGCGCGGGCGGCCCAGCCGTCCCGGCTCACGTCGCGCACGTAGTCGCGCAGCTGCGGATGGATCACGTAGATCTGCGCGCGCTCGTGCGTGGGCAGGATGCCGTGGTCCGTGATCAGTTCGTGCTGGATGCAGCCGAAGGCGGCGACGCGCTCGGCCGGGTCCACGGAGTTCTGCGCCCTGCGCACGCAGGCGTCCAGGGCGTCGTTCTCGTAGCGGCCGCGGTTGTTGAGGTTCCAGCTCGCGAAGAGATCGCCGAAGGTGAGGGGGTCGTCGTAGTCCGGGCCCCAGCCGGCGGCGACCAGGTCGAAGTCCCCGGAGGTCATCTTCGCCAGGCGCTGCTTGAAGATCTGCTTGTCGATGCGCACGTCGAGGCCGAGGGTGTCGCGCCACAGGCTCTGCAGGTATTCGGCGGACTTCGACGCCGTGGGCGAATCGTCCGTGAGCAGCACCAGGGGCGGCAGGACCTCCAGGCCCAGCTCCGCCTTCGCGAGCGCCAGGTGTTCGCGGGCGGCCTCGAGGTCCACCTTCGGCTCCGGCGGCGGGATCTCCGCGCGGAGCAGGCCGTGCTGGCCCTGCAGCCAGGCGGGGAAGATGGTCTTGCCGGGGCGGTAGCCCGGAATGGCGATGACGCGGTTGATGTACTCGTAGGTGTCGAAGGTGAGCGCCAGGGCGTGGCGCAGGTGCCAGTTCCGCGTGATCCGGCCCTCGCGGAAGTTGAACTCCATGTACCACACGGAGCCGTCGTCGAAGCGGCGGATGCGCCAGCGCTGCTCCAGGGCGTTCTTCATGGTTTCCGAATCGAGGCCGGCGACGGCGATGCGGTCGTCCTTGAAGAGATTGAGCACGGCGCCGCCGTCGGAGGTGATGTAGTCCCAGTGGATGCCGTTCAGCCAGATGCGGTCGCGCTCCCAGTACTCCGGGTTCTTGCGCAGGCGCAGGCGCTGGCCGTGGGCCCATTCGGTGATCACGAAGGGGCCGTTGAAGAGCAGGTCCTCGGCGTCCGCCCCGTAGCGGCCCGCGTGCTGCGTGTAGAAGTCCTCGCGCAGGGGATTGAAGGTGACGAAGGCCACGAGGCGGTCGAAGTAGGCGATGGGCCGCTCGAAGCGCACCTCGAGGCGGCGCGGCGTGGCGGCGCGCACGCCGAGGGCGTCGGGCGGCAGGCGGCCGTCGACGATGGCCTCGGCGTTCTCGATGCCGAACATGATGAAGGCGTACTCGGAGGCATTGGCCGGGTCGACCACGCGCCGCCAGGCGAAGACGAAGTCCGCCGCCGTGACCGGCTTGCCGTC
>JAZBPI010000167.1:0-5880 GCA_036351555.1 Pseudomonadales bacterium | reverse complement strand
GTCCGCCTCAGCCGAGCAGGGCCTCGATTTCCGGGGCCAGCTCTTCCGGCGTCACCGTCGGCGCCCAGCGGCCGACCACCTTGCCGTCGCGATCCACGAGGAACTTGGTGAAGTTCCAGGGGATGTCCGTCTTGCCCTCGGGATCCGGCGCCGCCGACTTCAACATCTGATAGAGCGCACAGGCGCCGTCGCCGTTGACCTCGATCTTCGAGAACATGGGAAAGCTCACGCCGTACTTCGAGGTCGCGAACTCGAGGATCTCTGCATCCGTGCCCGGCTCCTGCGCGCCGAACTGGTTGCAGGGGAATGCCAGGATCGTGAAGCCACGATCGCCGTACTGCTCATGAAGGGTACGCAGACCTGCGTACTGAGGGGTGAGTCCTCACCTGCTGGCGACGTTGATCACCATGCACACGTGGCCCTTGTAGAGTTCGAAGTTCACCGGTTCCCCGGTGATGGCGTTCATCACCAGTCCATGGAACTCGCTCATCGATGTCTCCCTTGATGGCCGCCGGCGCAGCGCCGGCAGGCCGATGGTCCCCTGAGCTCCGTCCCGGAGCAAGGCGCGCGCGGCGCCGGTCGTGCTTGCACAGGCCCCGCGCGCGGGCGACGCTTTCGATGGTGCTCCGGTCCGCGTCTGCCGGATCGACGAGACGCGACGATGCGCCGGTCGCCCGTTCACCCCGAGGAGTCGAAGATGCTCGAACTGCGTCCCAGCTGTGAACACTGCAACGAGGCGCTTCCTCCCGAGTCCCTCCAGGCGCGGATCTGTTCCTTCGAGTGCACCTTCTGCGCGCGCTGCGTGGACGAGGTTCTCGGCAATGTCTGTCCGAACTGTGGGGGTGGTTTCACGGCGCGTCCGGTCCGGCCGGCGAAGGAGTGGAGGCAGGGCGTCTGCCTCGGCGCCTGTCCGGCCAGCACGACGGTGCGGCATCGGCCTGTGGACCCGGTCGCTCACGCGGCCTTCGCGGCGCCCATCCGGGCGCTGCCGCCCGAGCGCCGGTGAATCCGCATGCGCACGCGGGCGATGCGCGCAGCCTGTGCTGAGGACACGGAGCGAGGGTGCGGGCGAGGATCACTCTGGACGTCGTCAGGCGCATCGCCCGGGGCTTTCCGGGCACCGAGGAGGGGACCTCCTACGGCACCGCTGCGTTTCGCGCAGGCAAGCGGCTCCTCGTGCGGCGCCATGACTCGGAAGACGCCTGGGTGATGATGCTCGCGTCCGTCGACGAGCAGCAGGCGCTCATCGCGGAGGACCCCCTGACCTTCTTCATCACCGACCACTACCGAGGCTATGCGGCCGTGCTCGTGCGGCCGACGGTGCCGGAGGCGCAGTTCCGCAGCCTCCTGGAGGCCGCCTGGCGGCGCGTCGCGCGCAAGCGGGACCTGGCCGCCTTCGACGGGCCTCGAGCGTAGGCGCCTGGACGCGGCCTGGAGGCAGGGGGGCGCTCAGCGCAGCGACGCGATGTAGGCGAAGAAGCCCTCGCGGTTGGCTTCCGTGTCGGCGTCCACCCGGCGTGACACCGGATCCGCGGCCATGCGCGCGCGCCAGGCGCCGAGGCCGCCGATCTCGCCCTCGATGTCGCGCTTCAGCAGGCGCGAGCCCAGGTCGACGACCTGGAACACGTAGCGCACGTAGATGTCGGCCATGGTCAGGGCGCGGCCCGTGAGAAAGGGATCGATGTCGCAGAGGGCGTTCATGCTGGCGACGCCGCGATCGACGACCGCGCCGACCTCTGCGCAGAGCGCCTCCGGCGGCGTCGCATTCGTGAACGAGAAGGGCAGCAGACGCCGGCAGGGCAGCTCCAGATAGAGCTCGGCCATGTGCATGATCTGGCGCACGTGGTTCCGTGCCCAGGGATCGGCCGGAAGGAGCGCCGGTTCCGGGTAGGCGTCCTCGATGTACTCGCAGAGCACCGCGGCTTCCGAGAGATGGCGCCCGTCCTCGGTCGTCAGGGACGGCACCTTCTTCGCGGGGCTGAAGCGCGCATAGCCCTCACCGCTGGGATAGACCAGATCCTCCTCGAAGGGCACGCGCTTGTAGAGCAGCGCGTGCTTCGGGATGTTGTAGTAGTTGCTGTAGGAGAATCCGTGGAGGGTCAGCATCGGTTCGCGTCCTCCGTCACAGCGGTCCTGCGGTCACAGGCACGGGCGAGCATGCGGTCCGCGCCCCTGCACCGCGAGGCCCCTGCGGACCTCGCGGTACGGGACGATGCGGATCAGATCCGCTCGATGATGATCGCCGGGGCCATGCCGCCGGCGGCACACATGGTGACGAGACCGGTGGTCTTGTCCTGTCGCTCGAGTTCGTCGAGCACGGTGCCGATGAGGATCGACCCGGTCGCCCCGATCGGGTGGCCCAGGGCGATGGCGCCACCGTTGACGTTGCACTTCTCGGGATCGAGGCCGAGGTCGCGCATGAACTTGAAGGCGACCACGGCGAAGGCCTCGTTGATCTCGAAGAGATCGATGTCGTCGAGGGTCATGCCGGCCTTCTTCACCACCTTGCGCGCGGCCGGGCCCGGTTCGTTGAGCATGAGCTGCGGCGAGCCGGCGGCGTTGGCCATGGCGACGATGCGCGCGCGCGGCTTCCAGCCCTGGGCCTTCGCGTAGGCGGGGGACGCCAGCAGCACGGCGCCCGAACCGTCGACGACGCCGGAGGAGTTCCCGGCGTGGTGCATGTGGTTGATCTTCACGTCCGGGTAGGCGCGCTTGACCAGGTGATCGAAGGTCTCGCCGGTCTCGTCCACGGGCATGGCCATGAAGTTCTCGAACACGGCGGGCAGCTGGGCGAGCCCTTCCATGGTCGTCTGCGGGCGCGGGAACTCGTCGTGATCGAGGGCGAGGGTGCCGTCCTCGTTGTAGACCGGCACCACGGACTTCGCGAAGCGGCCTTCCTCGATGGCGACCTTGGCGCGCATCTGCGAGCTGTAGCCGATCTGGTCGACCTGCTCGCGGGTGATGCCCTCGAGGGTCGCGATCAGGTCGGCGCAGATGCCCTGATGCCACTGCGGGTGCTTCTCGCGCAGCGTCATGTTGCCGGCGTCGAGGAGGCCGCCGCCCTGGGCCGTGGACGAGGTGAAGGACATCATCTCGCAGCCGCCGCCGATCACGCAGTCCTCCATGCCCGCCATGATGCTTGCGGCGGCCATGTTCACGGAGGTGATGCCCGAGCCGCAGAAGCGGTCCAGGGTGACGCCGCTCGCCGCGGTGTCGTAGCCGGCCAAGAGCAGCGACATGCGGCCGAGATCGGCGCCCTGCTTGCCGCGCTGGGAGCTGGTGCCCCAGACCACGTCGTCGACCTCGGCGGTGTTCAGGGCGTTGCGCTCGGCGAGTGCCTTGAGCACGGTCGCGCCGAGATGCTGCGGATGGAGGTGGGCGAGGGATCCCTTGCCGACCTTGCCGATGCCCCGGGGGGTGCGGCAGGCGTCGATGATCCAGGCTTCGTTGGCGGCCAAGGTGGCTCTCCTGATTCGCGTGAATTAATCCGGAAGGCGGATTCTACGCCTCCCGTCCGGCGCCCGCACCGGTCCCGGCGGATGGGGTCTCAGCCGTCGACGAAGGTCGTGATGTGCTGCGCCTGGATGGCCCAGCCCTCTGCGTTGCGGGCGCGGAACTCGCTGCGCTGCGGCTCCGGCAGGGCCGCGAAGCCGCACTCGGTGAGGGTGAGGCGCGTCCCCTCGCCGCGCGCCTCGAGCGTGAAGGTCAGGGTCGTCAGGAGCAGTCGCTCGAGCGGCTGCTCCGGATCATCGTCCTCGAGGGGCCAGCGGAACGCGAAGACCGTGAGCGGTTCCATGCGCGTGACGAGGGCGCGCCAGCGGAGACCCTCGTAGCCCGGGTAGGTCGTTCGGCCACGGGTCACGCCGCCGAGTCGGAAGGGGCCTTCCAGGGCGACCCGGAACCAGGTGCCGAAGGCCTCGTGGTCCGTGAGCGCGCGCCAGACGACCGCGGGCGCGGCGCGGAGATCGACGACCTGGACGATACAGTCCGCTTCCGGGTTCATGAGTGTCCCTCCCTCGTGGCAAGCTCGGGCAACGCGGGCTCGGCGATCCGCTGTCACGCGATGCCCGCTGCCGGAGCATCGCGTCGGCGTGCAGTATGCGCAGATCGACGGCGTCGAGGTGATCCGTGCCGTCCTCGAGCAGCCGCCGGCCACGTCTCGCCACTGCCGTGATCCTCCTCGACGGCGGGCGCAGCCGGGGGTGGCGCCCGATGTCCACGTACCCTGGCGCCGCGACACCCCGGGGGACGAGGAGCGCCGAGCCGTCGCGGAATCGACGCGAGCCATCCGAACATGCACGCCGCCGTGAACCATGCCGGTCGCCAGGAGGAGCCCCGATGGATTTCGAGTTCAGCGCCGATCAGCAGGCGATCCGGGAAGCCGTGGGCGCCGTCTGTGCCCGCTTCCCGGACAGCTACTGGCGCGACTGCGATCAGCAGCATCGCTATCCCGAGGACTTCGTGCGCGCCATCACCGAGGGCGGCTGGCTCGGCATCGCCATGCCCGAGGCCTGGGGCGGCAGCGGCCTCGGAGTGACGGAGGCGGCGATCCTCGCCCAGACCGTCGCCGAGTCCGGCGCCGGCATGTCGGGCGCCTCGGCGATCCATCTGAACCTCTTCGGGCCCAATCCGATCGTCGTCTTCGGCAGCCCCGCCCAGTGCGAGCGCTTCCTGCCGCCGCTGATCCGCGGCGCGCACCGCGCATGCTTCGGCGTGACGGAGCCGGACGCAGGCCTGGAGACCACGGCCCTGACCACGAGCGCGGTGCGCGAAGGCGATCACTACGTCGTGAACGGCCGCAAGCTGTGGACCTCCGGCGCGCAGCACGCCACCCACATCCTTCTCATCGCGCGCACCACGGCGCGCGAGGACGCGGCGAAGGCGACCCAGGGGCTGACCCTGTTCTACACGCCCATCGATCGCGACCACATGGAGATCCGCGAGATTCCCAAGATGGGCCGCGCGGCGGTGGATTCCAACGCAGTGTTCATCGACGGCCTGCGTGTGCCCGTCGCCGACCGCATCGGCGAGGAAGGCGAGGGCTGGGCCTGCCTGCTCCACGGCCTCAATCCGGAGCGCATCCTCATCGCTGCCGAGGCCGTGGGCATCGGCCGCGCGGCGTTGCGCAAGGCGGCGGCCTACGCGCGCGAGCGCGTGGTCTTCGGACGACCGATCGGCATGAACCAGGCCATCCAGCACCCACTGGCCGAATGCTGGATGCAGCTGGAGGCCGCGAATCTCATGGTGTTCCGCGCGGCCAGCCTCTACGACGCCGGGCGATCCTGCGGTGCCGAGGCCAATGCGGCCAAGTACCTCGCGGCCGAGGCGGCGTTCCGCGCCTGCGAACGCGCCGTGCTCACGCACGGCGGCATGGGCTACGCGCAGGAGTACGACGTGGAGCGGCTCATGCGCGAGGTGTTCATCCCGCGCATCGCGCCCGTCAGTCAGGAAATGATCCGGTCCTTCATCGCCGAGAAGGTGCTCGGTCAGCCGCGGTCCTACTGATCTAGAGAAAGGGGTCAGAGTGCTTTTTCACAGGGACGCATCCGAAACGCACACTGACCCCTTTTCCCCCTGACCCCTTTTCCCAGATCTTGATGACCTGATTCGCTAGCGCAGGGCGGACCGTCGCGGGGAATTCCTCAGATCCCCCGGGCCGCCATGGCCCTGAGGGAAAAGGGGTCAGTGTGCATTTTGCATTTCGGGTGCGTCGCTGCGCTCGGAGCGGTGGACTCCGACCGATGGGGGAGGAAGAGCTGACGTGAGAAAGCACTCTGACCCCTTTGTCTCGAAAAGCACTCTGACCCCTTTGTCTCTGACCCCTTTGTCTCGGCCTGACGTTTCGTTGACGCAGCGCGGTTGCCTGCCTTCGGGTGCGCG
>JAZBPI010000166.1:0-5439 GCA_036351555.1 Pseudomonadales bacterium | reverse complement strand
CGCGCCCGTCTCCACCGCGAGCTTTCTCCAGGGGGAGGTCCGCGCGGAACTCGCCCTGCCCCTCGGCAAGCGAAGCCGCGCCCTCACCCGGGTCGAGCTCGGCGGCACCCTGGCTGACGCCCTCGCCGGTCTGCCGCCCTCGGTGCGCTACTTCGCCGGGGGCGATCGCTCCATCCGCGGCTACGGCCTCGACGACCTCGGTCCCCTCGATGACAACGGCGAAGTCAGTGGGGGGCGCAATCTCGTGGTCGGCAGCCTCGAACTCGAGCGCCTGGTCTACGGCAACTGGTCCCTGGCAACCTTCGTGGACAGCGGCGGCGCCTTCAACGACTTCACGGAGCCGGTGAGCACGGGCGTCGGCGTCGGCGTCCGCTGGCACTCGCCCTTCGGGCCCGTGCGCATCGATCTCGCCGTACCGCTCGACGACCCCAGCCGCAGCGTCCGCCTTCACCTGGGCGTGGGGAGCACCTTCCAGTGATCCGTGTGCTCGTCTGGTCGCTGCTGTTCCTCGCGACGCTGTTGATCGGCCTTGCGGTACTGCTCGAGACGGCCTGGGTGCGCGATCGCGTGATCACGAGCGTTCTCGACGCGACCACGGACAGCTGGGCGCTGGAGCGGATCGACGGCCGTCTGCCGGGCGACCTCGCCGTCCACGGACTGCACCTGGAACGCCAGGGCCTTCGCATCGAAGTCTCCCGCATCGCGCTGCGCCCCGATCCCGGTCGACTCCTGGCAGGCGAGGTCGCGCTCGCGGTGCTCACCCTCGAGAACCTGCGGATCGAGCTGCCCCCGACTGCGGCCTCCGCGGCCGACGAGCCGTCCGCGCTCGCGTTCAGCACGCCGATCCCGGTCACCATCGAGGCGTTCCTGCTCGATGGGCTGCGGGTCGAACGCGGCGATCAGACCCTGCTCGAGGGCCTGCGCGTGGAGGCCCGCGCACGGCTCCGCGACGACCGTCTGCGCATCGATCGCCTGCGCATCGACAGCGATCGCCATGGCAGCCTGACCGGCCGCGGCGGCCTCCGCATCACCGCCGCCCTTCCCTGGGACGCCGCCCTCGCCGCCGTGATCGAGGACACACGCATCCCGGAGCCCTTTCGCGCCCTGCAGCTGCAGGTCGACGCGTCCGGCGATCTCGGTTCGGCGACCGGCACGGCCCGGGCCGCCGCGCCCGCCGGGGCCGGCGCCCTCTCCGCGCGCTTCGACCTCCACCATGCACCGGGCCGACCGGTCCCCGTGACGGGCCACCTCCACGCGGAGCTGGACGCCCCCATGACCCTGGACGCCTACGGACTCGACTCGGCGCGCCTCTACATCGAGGCCGATGGGGAGCAGCTCAGCTATCGGCTCGACGCCGTGGCGCGGGGCGCCACGCCCGCACCCGCGACCCTCGAGCTCGGCGGGACGCTCGAGGCGGACCAGCTCCGCGCCGAGACCCTGCGCGTCCGGACGGGCACGAGCACCCTGACCGGCAGGGCGTCGCTTGCGCTCAGGCCGCCCCATGCGCTGACCCTGGGCCTGTCGTCGGAGCACCTCGATCTCGCGGATCTGCGGTCCCTCGACGGTTGGCACAGCGACCTCGGGGGCCGGCTCGACGTCGAAGGCACCCTGGACAGCCGTCGCTTCCAGACCCGCACCCTCGAGGTGACGGGAAGCTGGAACGACGAGTCCGTACTCCTCGGCGGCGCCGTGCGCCTCGATCTCTCGGAGCGCACGCCACGCATCGAGGCAGACGCCCTGGAGGCCAGGGTCGGCGAGAACCGGTTCTCCGGCCGGCTGCGCTATCAGGACCTCGTGGACATCGATCTCGCCATCGACGCCCGCAGGCTCTCGCAGCTGTGCCCCCCCCTGAGCGGCCGGGTGATCGGTCAGCTGCGTGCCCAGGGCGCCACCGCGACACCGGCGCTCAGCGTCGATCTGACCGCCTCCGATCTTGCGCTCACGGGTCGCGACATCTCTGCGAGCCGGGTCGCCGTCAACGGCACCCTCGCCCTCGGCAGCGGCGCCTCGACCGGCGTCACCGCATCCTTCCAGGGACTCCGTGCGGGGGCCTCCGCACCGGAACTCGATGCCGATCTCGTCCTGACCGGGGACTGGCCCCGACTCGATCTGAGCGGTGACCTTCGTCTGGGCGACATGAGCCTCACCGCGGGTCTCGGGGCGGATCTCGCCACGAGGCGCTCCGGGACGCTGCGCCGGCTCGAGCTGGACGCCGCCTCCGCGGGCCGCTGGCACCTCGACGAGCCGGTGCAGCTCGCACGCGCCGACGGAGACCGCATCACCTTCTCCGGGGCCTGCCTGCTCCGCCCGGTTCCGGGCCCGGGCGACGAAGGTTCCGATCGAGCGGCACGGCTCTGCTGGGCCGACGGCGACGCCTCCGCGGCGGGGGTCGAGCTGGACGCCCGTCTGGAGGCGATCGACCTCGCGACGCTCCGGCCCTGGCTGCCGACGGCGCTCGAGCTCGGTGGCGAGCTCGACGCGAGGCTCGCGGTCAGCGGCATGGGCTTCAGCCTCGACGCCGGCACGTCGGAGGCCGAGCTCCGCCTGCGGGCCGTGGACGGCGAGATCGCCTTCGAGGAGCGCATCGATCGCTTCGCCGTCCGGGTGGAGGGCACGCCGGAGCGGGTGAGCATCGATGCCGAGTTCGCCGGGGCGCTGGTCGGGCGGACGACGGCCACGGGTTCTCTCGCGCCCCTGTCGAGTGCGGGCGTCGTGGATCTCGATGTCCGAGCGGCCCTCGAAGACCTCTCTCCCCTGCCCTTCCTGATCCCGGAGCTCGCCGACACGCGCGGGGCTGCCGGGGGACGCCTGCGCATCCAGGGGCCCCTGACCGACCCCGATTTCACCGGAACCATGACCATCGCGGCGGGCACGGGCATCCCGCGCCTGGGCATCCGCGCGGATCCCGTGATCGCGCAGATCTCCGGAAGCGGCCGCGAAGGCACGCGTCTGGACGTCGCGGCGACGTCCAACGGCGGCACCCTCACCCTCGGCGGCGATCTGGCCTGGACCCGCGACGCAGGGCTCACCTTCGAGGGAGACGTCACCGGGGATACGGTCCAGCTGCTCGGTCTGCCGGAGCTCTCGGTCACCGCTTCGCCCCGGCTCGCGCTCACCCTGTCGCCGGAGCGCATCACCGTTCGCGGCGGCGTCGAGGTGCCTGCGGCCTACGCTGAACTGCGGCGCCTGCCGCAGGGCAATGGCTCCACGCTCTCCGACGACGTGATCATCCACGACGAAGCCGGCGTCATCCGCCAGACCGGTCGGGATCTGGTCGTCGATCTGACCCTCGACCTGGGCTCCGACGTCCGCTTCGTCGCCGGAAGCATCGAGGCGCGCCTGGGCGGCGCGCTCAGGTTGACCCAGTCCCGGGCCCAGGGCCTGCGCGCGCGAGGCCGGATCGAGACCCTCGAGGGCGGCGTCAAGGGCTACGGCCAGACCCTCAGGATCCGCCGGGGCCAGCTTGCCTTCGACGGCCCCATCGACAATCCCGGCGTGGACCTGATCGCGGTCCGCCAGGTCGAGGAGACCGAGGTGGGGCTGCAGGTGGCGGGCACCGTGCGCAATCTGCAGACGACCCTCTATTCCGTGCCGCCGATGGAGGACGCAACCATCCTGTCGATGCTGGTGACCGGCCGCCGCCCGGGGGAGACGAGTGGATCGGATGCGAACCAGATCGAGGCGGCCGCCCTCAGCCTCGGCATCCGCCAGGCCTCGCCGATCATCGACGAACTCGCAGGGCAGCTCGGCATCGACGAGATCGGCGTGGAGAGTCCTCTCGATCAGGACAGCGGATCCATCGTCATCGGCAAGGAAATCGGCAGGAATCTCTACGCCCGTTACACTTACGGCCTGAATTCACGCATCGGCGGCCTGGTGCTGGAATACCGGATCACCGATGCCTGGCTCGTGCGTTCCGAGACCGGCCTGACCCAGTCCATCGACATCATGTTCCGACGCGAATTCGACTGAGCCTGCGATGACCAGGCCCCGGCGGATCGGCACCCTCCGAGGAAGGACCCCGCTCTCATGCGCAAGCTGCTGATCCCCGTGGCGGCCCTGCTGCTCTCCGATGCGCTGCTGCTCATCGGTCATGGCATCCAGTTCACGCTGCTGCCCCTGCGCGCGGTGATCGAGGGCTTCACGGACACGCAGATCGCCTTCACCGGCTCGACCTACTACATCGGCTTCGTGCTCGGCTGCGTGCTGGCCCCGCAGGCGGTCCGGCGCGTGGGGCACATCCGTTCCTTCGCGATGATCTCGAGCGCCTTCTCCGCGCTCATCCTGATCTTTCCCATGCTGCCCAACTTCCTCGCCTGGCTGCTCCTGCGGGCCCTCACCGGCGCCTGCATCTCCGGTCTCTACATGATCATCGAGAGCTGGCTCAACGAGCGCTCCACCAAGGAATCCCGCGGAACCATCCTGTCCGTCTACACGGTGATCAATCTCTCCGCGATCATCATCGGTCAGCAGCTCATCAACCTCGCCGCACCCTCCGCGTCCTTCCTCTTCGCGCTCGCCGCCATCCTCCTCTCCCTCGCCGTGATTCCCGTGTCGCTCACCAGCGCACTCGCACCGGCACCGATCGCCCGGGTGCGCGTCGATCTCCGTGAGGCGTGGCGCATCAGCCACGTGGGCCTCGGTGGCGCCGCCATCCTCGGCTTCGTGACCGGCAGTTTCTGGAGCCTGGGTCCGGTGTACGCGCGCGGCGTGGGCCTGGATGTCCAGGGAGTGACCCTGCTGATGAGTGCGGCGACCCTGGGCGCGGCGCTGTTCCAGTTCCCCCTGGGACGCCTGTCCGATCACTACGACCGGCGCATCGTGATCCTCGCCAGTGCCCTGCTCGGGGCCCTGGCGTCCAGTGCCATGGCGGCCCTGGACGGCACCAGCGGCTGGCTCCTGACCGGGACCGCCTTCTTCTGGGGCGGAACCGTGCTCACGCTCTACGCGATCTGCTCGGCGCACGCGAACGACCGCGCCCGGCCGGATCAGTTCGTCATGCTCGGCACGAGCATCCTGCTCACCTACGGCGTCACGTCGGCCATCGGCGCGCCCATCGCCTCCCTGACCATGGAATGGCTGGGGCCCCGGGGCCTGTTCATCTTCTGCGCCGCCTTCCTCGTGATCTTCTCGCTCGGCATCCTGCGTCGGCGCAGAACCCATGCCCTGCCGATCGTCGACGAGACGGAACAGTTCGTGCTCGCCGGCGGCCTCACACCCGTCGCGCTGGAGATGGATCCACGCAAGGACAATCCGCCAGCGCCGGAGCCGGACCTCGGCGAGTCCGCGCCGGCCGATGCCGCGCCGCCCGACGATCCCGGCGCCGGGCCGACGTCCCAGGCCGCCTGATCGCAGGCCGCCTGATCGCAGGCCGCCTGATCGCAGGCCGCCGGATCGCAGGCCGCCGGATCGCCGGCCGCCGGATCACGGGTCCACCCT
>JAZBPI010000165.1:0-3416 GCA_036351555.1 Pseudomonadales bacterium | reverse complement strand
AGGGGACAGGGCGGCACGACCCGGTCCGGCGACGGAACCCGCACCCGCTCCACGCGATACTCGTCGAGGCGCCTGTGCCGCCGCAGCAGCTGCGCCTCCACTTCCTCATCGGGGAGGGCCCCCTCGACGAAGCCCACCTTGCCGTCGACGCGGACGATGCCGCGCCCGTCGTGGCTCATGCCCTCGATCGCAAGCACCCTGCCCACGCTCCGCCCTCTCGCTCGTTCGAAAACCCGCCACCGCGGCTGGCGGGCGACACCACCGCGTGGTGATTCTCGCCAGCCTTCCGCCCCCCCGGCCACCGGCGCCCTCGCGAGAATCGTTGCGAATCAGCGACTTGGCGCGCGATTCTGGCTGGCACGGTTCCTGAAAAGCCTCTCCGGGACCACCGGGGAACCGGGAACTGCGCGCCACAGCCTGGACGCCTCCCCCCCAGCCCACAGCAGACCGAAGCACCACGGGGACGCGCATCATGGCCGAGCGGCACCCGCTCATCGAGCACTTTGCAACCCATCGGGTCGCCGCGAATCTCCTCATGATCATGATGGTGCTCGCCGGCCTCTGGGCTGCGCGCCACGTCACCATGCAGGTGGATCCGGATGCGGACTGGCCCGAGATCTGGATCGACGTCGCCTGGCCCGGCGCCAGTGCGGAGGACATCGAGGGCCGCATCACCGTACCCGTCGAGCAGGCCATGAACGGCCTCGCCGGGATGGACGAACTGCACTCGCGCACCCAGCCCGGACGGACCTCCATCTGGATCGAGTTCCATCCGGACACGGACATGGGCGTGGCGCTCGATCGCGTGAAGCAGCAGCTCGCCAGCGTGCGCAACCTGCCGCTGGACGCGGAACCCCCGGTCGTCCAGCTCGCCCAGGACAACGAGCTGATCGCGAGCGTCCTCGTCACCGCCGACGACGACATCGCCACGCTGATCCCCCTGGTGCACGACTTCCGCCGCGACCTTCTTTCGCGGGGCATCGAACGCGTGGAGATCGAGGGCCTGCCGGAGCAGGAACTGGCGATCATGGTCGATACGCGCACCCTGCTCGAGACCGGCACCAGCCTCGACGACCTGGCCGTCGCGATCCGCCGCAGTTCCGCGGACGTGCCGGCCGGGGCCGTGGGCCGCGCCCAGGGGGAACGCACGCTGCGCAGCCTCGACCAGGCGCGCTCCGTACGCGCCTTCGAGGAACTTCGCCTGCGCGTCGGCGACGCGCTCGTGCCGCTCCGCAGCCTGGCCCGGATCGAGATCCGACCCGAGGCCGATCAGATCGAGGTGCGCCACGCCGGGCGTCCGGCGATCGAACTGCGCCTCATGCGCGCGAAGACCGGCGACGTGGTCGAGTCGGGTCGGATCATGCGGCGCTGGCTGAGCGACGTCCGTGGCACGCTGCCGCCCGGCGTCGAACTGCTCGTCATGAAGGAGGTCTGGCAGCTGCTCTCCGAGCAGCTCGACGTCATCACCCGCAACGCCCTCTCCGGCCTCGCCCTGGTCGTGCTCGTGCTGCTCGCGTTCCTCTCCGGTCGGGTGGCGGCCTGGGTCACGCTGGGGATCCCGGTGAGCTTCCTCCTCGCACTGGCCCTCTACTGGGCGGTCTTCGACGGGACCGTGAACATCCTCGCGCTCATCGCCTTCGTCATGGCCATCGGCATCGTCGTCGACGACGCGATCATCGTCAGCGAGGACGCCGTTGCCCAGCACGCCCTCGGCCTGTCACCGCGGGAGGCGGCGCTCGCCGGCGCGCGGCGCATGTTCAAGCCCGTGGTCACGGCGTCCCTCACCACGCTCGCCGCCTTCGCACCGCTGCTGCTGTTCGGGGGCCCCATGGGGCAGATCATCCTCACGCTGCCCACGGTGCTCCTCTGCATCATCCTGGCCTCGCTCGTCGAATGCTTCCTCGTGCTGCCGAATCATCTCGCCACCAGTCTGGGGCGTGCCCCGAGCCGCGCGCCGGGCCGCCTGCGCCGATCGCTCGACGAAGGCTTCGAGTGGCTGCGCAGGGATGTCTTCACGCCGGTGCTGAAGCGCGCCCTCGACCTTCCGGGCGCCACCGTATGCGCGGCCGTCGCGGCGACGCTCGTGGCGATCGCCCTCGTGGCCTCGCAGCGCGTCGGCGTGAACATGGTGGCGGGTCTCGATCTGGTCAGCATCCAGGCGAGCGTGCGCTTCGCGCCGACCGCAGCCGCCGCCGAGCGCGAGGCCTTCGTCATGCTGCTCGAGGAGACGCTGACCCAGACGCGCGCAGCACTCGGCGAGGAGAACATCCTCGGCTGGTACAGCCGCCATCACTTCGCGGAGATCGACAATCGCCGGCAGACGGGGCCGGAGTTCGCCGCCGTCTCCGCGGAGTTCGCCGGGGATCGAGTCCGCACCGTGACTCCGGAGGCCTTCGCCGACGCCTGGCGGTCGCGCATCGAGACGCCGCCGAGCGTCGAGGTGCTCGACCTTCGCGTGGCCGGCGGCCTCAATGGCGGGCGCGCGGATCTCACGCTGCGCCTGCGCGGTTCCGAGGTCGGCACGCTCAAGCTCGCTGCCGAGGCGCTGGCCGCCGAGCTCTGGCGCTACGAGGGCGTGACCAGCGTGACCGACGATCTGCCCTGGGGACGGGAACAGCTCGTCTTCGCGCTCACCGACTCGGGGCGAGCCACGGGGCTCACGGCGCAGGACCTCGGTGCCCAGCTGCGCTCTGCCTATACGGGAAGCCGGGTGCAGATCTTCAACCGCCGGGATGACGAACTCGAGGTCCGGGTCATGCTGCCGGACGTCGAGCGCGACGATCTCGCGAGCCTCAAGCGCTTTCCCATCGTGCTCCCCGAGGGCGCCATGACGCCCCTGGGCGCCGTCGCCGCGCTCAACGCGCGGCGCGGCATCGACGAGATCCGCCACGCCGATGGCGAACTGGCAGTGCGCGTGAACGCCTGGGTCGATCCGGCCCGCGCCAACGCACGCCAGATCCTCGGAGAGATCCGCAGCAACGCCCTGCCGGGGATCGAGCGCCGCTTCGGCGTGTCGTCGGAACTGTCGGGCAAGTCGGAAGAGGACGCGATGTTCCTGAACACCTTCGCCAGCGGCGCCGTGCTGACGCTCGTGTTCATCTACCTGATTCTCGCCTGGGTCTTCGCGAGCTGGCTCTGGCCGCTCGCCATCATGACCGCGATCCCCTTCGGCCTCACCGGTGCCATCGGCGGTCACTGGCTCATGGGGATCGATTTCGGAATCATGTCGATCCTCGCCTTCTTCGCGCTCACGGGCGTCGTGGTCAACGACTCCATCGTGCTCATGAGCTTCGTGCGTCGTCACGTGGATGCGGGCATGCCCCTTCGCGACGCCCTCGAGGCGGCGGCGCCCGCACGACTGCGCGCCGTGCTCATGACCTCCGTCACCACCGTCGCCGGCCTCGCGCCCCTCATGT
>JAZBPI010000164.1:0-7411 GCA_036351555.1 Pseudomonadales bacterium | reverse complement strand
GTGCCCACGGACCTGGTGCCGGACGTGCTGCTCGCGGTCGGCTACCTGGACGACGCCGCGGTGATCGGCTGGGCCATGGCGGCCGTCGCGGGCGAGATCGAGGCCTTTCGGCGCTGGTCGGCACTGCAGGAGGGCGCCCTCGGGGACTGCCCCGACTCCGGAGCCCGACGATGATCGTGCGTCCCGGGGCGCACGGCCCGAGGCGTCGATCCTGATTCATCGCCTCGAGGCCACGAATCAGGGCGGGATGATGTCGGAACACGGATGCCGGAACTCGGCCGCGCTCTGGTGCACGTCGAGGAGGTGCGCCTCCTGCGCGACTGCATCGCCGCCCTCGATACTGGCTGCGGAGGTCAGCTTGCGCTCTGAATCCCCGCTTCGCCTGGCCCCTCTGTTCGGCCGCGTTCTGTGCCTGCTCCTGCTCGCGGCCATGGCCAGCGGCTGTGCCACGCGGCTGCTCTACAACAACCTCGAGCGGGTCGTCGTCTGGCGCACCGGTGACTACGTGGATCTGGATCGTGCGCAACGAGACTGGTTGCGCACGCGGGTGCGGATCCACCTTGCCTGGCACCGGCAGCACCAGCTGCCGCAGTGGGCCGCGCAGCTGCGGCGCTTCGAGGCCGAGATCCGCGACGACGGCCTCAGTGAGGCGTCCCTCGACGGGTTCTATGCGAACGGCCTCGGCTGGAGCGGGGAGATCCTCCAGGAGATCGCTCCGACCGGCGCGGAACTGCTCCGCGCCCTGTCCGACGCGCAGCTGGAGGGTTTGCCGGAGGCCTTTGCGGAGTCTAATCGCAAGCTCAACGAGGACTACGAGGGCCTGTCCGCCTAGGCGCAGCGCGAGGTCTGGCGCGAGGAAGCGGAGGACGGCCTCGAGGACTGGCTGGGACCGCTCACCGGCCAGCAGCAGCTGCTGCTCGAGGCCACGGCCTCGGAGATCGAGCCCGACAATCTCCAGTGGATCGGCTACCGGCAGCGCTGGCAGGCCGAACTGCTGAACGCGCTCTCGCTCCGTGGCGATGCGACCTGGTTCGACGCGGCCTTCTACACCCTGGTGAAGCATCGCCCCGCCTTCTACGGCCCGGACTACGCCGCGGTGCGCGCGCGCAACGACGAGGCCTATCGCGCCTTTCTGCTGGCGCTCACCGCGACCCTGACGGACGCACAGCGCGAGCGCCTCGCGGATCGGCTGGCCGGGCTGGCGGAAGACTTCGAATTCCTCGCGGGCCAGGCGGAACGCGTCCGCGAGGATCCCGGACCTGCCCCGCGGGGATGACCGGGACAGAGCGTCGTCGTCCCCCTGGCAGGGTTCGGAAGACGTCCATCCAGGCCCTGGCCGGCGCCTGGGTGCGGCCCATGTCCGCAACCGGCGGGGCGTGACGGATCGACGAGGTGCCGCCGCCGCTCTGCGGGCGGGTCATCCATGGCCCGCGACCCCGGTCGCCGAAAGGGATTTCCGGCAGCCTGTCAGGCGCTGGCCTCGACCGCGTCGCCGAGGCGGATCCAGCCCCCCTCGACGACCCGCGCCGTGATGCCGCCATGGCCGCGAAGGGCGTTGTAGGCGCCCGGGCCGAGCTGGGTCTCCATGCGCGAGCAGGGCGCGCAGGGCCCCGTGCCTTCGACCAGGACGTCGCCGATGCGAAAGCGCCGGTCGCGGAGCGCGAGCAGGTTGATGCCGGTGACCACCAGATTGCGACGCAGTCGTGCGGGATCGAGCTGATCCAGGCGCAGCAGCGCCGCGATCACCGGCAGGTGTTCCCCCTGGATCAGGGTGAGACCGCGCTTGCCGTCCCGGCCTGCATAGCGGTCTCCGGCGAGTCAGCCGCCGGGATCGACCCGGGCGGCCTCGACGACGACCATGGCCCTGTCGCGTGCCGGTCGCGTCCCGATCCAGGCCAGCCGGCCGGCGATCGGGAAACGGCCGCGGAGTTCGGAGAGGGGCTCCATGGGCTCAGTGGAGGCCGAGTTCCTCCCGTGAGTCCATGAGCATCCAGGCGGCCGCGTAGGCGATGACCGTCGGCGTCGTCAGGGTGATGGCCGCGAACACGGCGGCCAGGCGCACGAGCAGGGGCGGAACGTGCAGGCCCCGGGCGATCCCCTCGCAGACTCCGCCGAGGTAGCCTCGGGTCGGGTCGCGCAGGAAACGTCTCACGATCCGGTCTTCGTAGCGCATGCGGTCACCTCCTGTGGGCACAAGACGTTTCGGGCAGGCAGGCCTCCGGGCGGGCCGGAGGCCTGCTTCAGCTCAGAACTGGAGCGGATTGAGCAGCGCGCGGAGTTCCGTGTGGAGCTCCAGCGGCGACAGCGAGTGCGGTGCTGCACGGTGCTCGTCGGGTCGCTCGGTCAGGGTGCGCTGCTGATCGATCGCGGTCTGCGCCACCAGTGCGAACACCAGGACGGTGGCCGTGATCAGGATCATGGAGGCCATGTTGCTCCGCGGCTGATGCAGGCGGCGGAGCAGGTGGTTCGGATTCATCGCCGTGTTTCCTCGAGGTCCTGTCTGTCGTTCCGATGTGGCGCGGCAACGGTTCTGCGGCGCCCTGTGACCTGGACGATACAGAAGTCGTGCCAGCTTCCGTGCAATGGCCCAAGGTACTGATATCTCTACGAAGTTCCCTGAAGCCCGGCGTGTCGATCGGATAGGCCATGAAGCTTTTGACCATCGGGTGGCGAAACTCGCCAGTTCCCTGTCCGCCCTGGCCCCGTCTGCGAGCGGGGGTGAGGACTGGCATCATTGTGCGCGCGCCGCCGCGGGTGCGCAGCCCGGCCGCGACGAGGGGAGCGCCCCCTGCCGCAGTCCGAGCGCGCGATCGTCCGAGCGGGCGGTACAGGGAATCGGTGGGCGTCGGAGCCGGATCCGCAGCCCGGCATCGAGGCAGAGTCGATCATGAGTCTCGGATTCGGGCGCATTCGCCTGCATCGACGCGTCACGCTGGCGCTCCAGGCCATCCTGATGCTCGAACTGACGCTCGCACTCTGGCGAAGCCAGTGGCAGACGGCCCTGCTCGTCGCCGCGATCCTGCTGGTGACCCTGGCACCGCTCCTGCTCGGTCGGCGCCTGCGCATCGTCGTCATTCCCGAATTCGAGGCCCTGGCCGTGCTCTTCGCCTTCGCGTCGCTGTTTCTCGGGGAGATTCACGGCTGGTACGACCGCTTCTGGTGGTGGGACATGGTCCTGCACCTGGGCTCCGGTTTCCTCGGCGGCATCCTCGGCTTCGTGCTCGTGCATGTGCTCAACGAGGAGACGGACGTGCGCATGAGCATGCGCCCGGGCTTCGTGGCGCTCTTCGCGTTCATGTTCTCCCTCGGGTTCGGCACGCTCTGGGAGATCTTCGAGTTCGCCATGGATCTCGCCTTCGACATGAACATGCAGAAGAGTGGACTCGCCGACACCATGGGGGATCTCGTCGTCGATGCCATCGGCGCGCTGGCCATGGCCCTCCTGGGGTACCGTTACCTCAGCCGCCCGACGCGGCAGTCCTTTCTCGATCACTGGATCGCGCGCTTCATCGCGCGCAATCCGCGGTTCTTCCGCCGGCGCGGGCGTCGGCAGCAGGTACGAGGGGCATGATGACGGAGATCAGCTGGGACGATTTCGAGAAGGTCGAGCTGCGCGCCGGCACCATCGTCGAGGTCGAGGACTTTCCCGAGGCGCGGCGCCCCGCCTGGAAGCTGAAGGTGGATTTCGGACCGGAGATCGGCGTGCTCAAGTCGAGCGCGCAGCTCAAGACGCTCTACGACCGGGAGGCATTGCTCGGTCGCCAGGTGCTGGCCGTCGTGAACTTTCCGCCCAAGCAGATCGGCCCGATCCGTTCCCAGTGCCTCGTGACCGGCGTCTATCGAGAGGACGGCGCCGTGGTGCTCGTGGGGCCGGATCGCCCGGTCCAGAACGGCGCCCGCCTTGGCTGAGCTGCGCCGATGACCGACCCCGTCGTCAATGCGGCCCTCCTCGACGGGCTGCTCGGTCATGTGCGCCGCTGGCTGGCGAATCTCGCCCGTGCACGCAGCACGCGCCGGATCGAGTCCGAGGCGGCGCTGCAGAACGTGGTGCGTGCGGCACGGGAGACGGCCCTCTACATGCGTCAGCTCAAGGCGACGGGCGTGCCGGATCACGCGCGCGAACGCGAGCTCGCGCTGCGCTGGACCGACCTCGGCTTCGAGCTGCAGCGCCTCGGCATGGACGCCCTCGCGAAGCGCTGCGACATCAAGGGCCGTGAGTGGGTCGATCCGGAGCAGTTCGACGCGCTCTTCCTGGCGCGCGCCCAGGTGCGCCTGAGCGACCTGGAAAAGCAGGCGCGGGTGCTGCTCAAGCGGGTGTGAGGCGGCGGTGGACAGGAATGCGGGCGCGCACGGCGCTCGACGGAGCGGATTCCACACTCGGGACGGACGGGGCCGCACGGGGCGCGCCCGACCACAGCGGATGGCGACATGACGAACGACAGGCGCGGTGATCAGGCCTTCCGGCGGGGCGACGCCCTCGGGCGCTGGCAGGAAATGACCTACGGCGGCGCCCTGAGCTTCCTGCGTCGCCGCTACACGCGGGACCTCGACGGCGTCGACGTCGCCGTGAGCGGCATCCCCTTCGACAGTGCCGTCACCTATCGACCCGGGGCCCGACTCGGGCCGCGTGCGATCCGGGCGGCATCGGTGCAACTCGCGGAGCTGGACGCCTTTCCCTTCGGCTTCGATCCCTTCGACACGCTCGCGGTGGTGGACTACGGGGACTGCTTCCTCGATCCGCACCATCCCGAGACCCTGGTCGAGTCCATCGAAAGCCATCTTGCGACCATCCTCGCCGCCGGCGTCTTCCCGCTCAGTCTCGGCGGCGATCATTTCGCGACCTATCCGATGCTCCGCGCCGTCGCGAAGCACCATGGCCCTGTCGCGCTGCTGCACTTCGATGCGCACAGCGATACCTGGCCCGACGACGGGGTCCGCCTCGACCACGGCTCCATGTTTCTCCGCGCGAAACGGGAAGGGCTCATCGACGTTACGCGCAGCTGCCAGGTCGGCATCCGCACGGCCAACGCCGAGGATCACGGCTTCGAGATCCTGACCGCGCCCTGGGTGCAGCGGCACGGGCCGGACGCGACCGTCGAGGCGATCCGGGCGCGGATCGGTTCCGGCCCCGTCTACCTCACCTTCGACATCGATTGCCTCGATCCGGCCTACGCCCCCGGCACGGGCACGCCCGTCCCCGGTGGCCTCAGTTCCAGCGAGGCGCTCGCCATCCTGCGTGCGCTCGAGGGGCTCGATCTCGTCGGCGCGGACGTCATGGAGGTCTCGCCCCCCTACGACTGGGCCGAACTCACGGCGCTCGCTGCGGCGACCATCGCCCACGACATCCTCTGCCTGCTCGCGCTCGGGAAGGGCGCGCGCCCCGCCCCCGTCGGTCGACTGCGTTGAGGTCCACGGCGGCGCCCCTGCGCGGAGCGGCGGGGCTGGTCTGCAGCCTCGAGGGGGTCCAGCATCGGGTGACCGGCTCCTATCGGATCGGGAGGTCCGCCCTGATGGTTCGTCTCCTCGTCTGCTGTGTCCTCTCGGGGGCGGCGCTGTCCGGCACCTTCGCCATCGCGGCGCCGCAGCTGATCGTCCTGAATGCGGACGTCTACACGGTCGACCCGGCGGCGCCGCGGGTGTCGGCCTTCGCCGTGGCGCAGGGGCGTTTCGTCGCCGTCGGCGACGACGAGACGATCGGCGCGCTCGTCGGTGACGAGACCCGGGTCATCGATGCAGGGGGGCGCACGGTGACGCCCGGCTTCATCGACGGTCACGCGCACGTGAGCGGCAACTCACGACCCGTGGCTGGCGTCGATCTCGCCTACGTCGCCGACAAGGATCTCTGGCTGCAGCGCATCGCCGAGGCGGACGATCGCATGCCGGCAGGGGAGTGGATCACCGGCGGCGGCTGGGACCACACGCTGTCCGACGGGAAGTTCCCGACCCTGGCGATGCTCGATGCGGTGGTGCCGGAGCGGCCGGTCTTCCTCAGCCACATCGACGGCCACTACGCCTGGGTGAACACCAAGGCACTGGAGCTGGCGGGGGTGACCGCGGAGACGGTGGTGCCGCCGGGCGGCGAGATCGTCCTCGACGCGCAGACGGGCAAGCCGCTCGGCGTTCTTCTCGAAGGCGCGCAGAGCCTGGTCCGCCGCGTCATTCCCGAGCGCAGCGACCACCAGCGGCAGGAAGGGCTGGCGGCCATGGAGCGCTATGCGAACAGCCTCGGCGTCACCGGCCTGCACCAGATGGGCGGCCTCGCGGACTATCTGCACGTCGTCGAGCAGGGCACGCCCACGCTCCGCATCTGGTACGGACACTGGGGGCCCGAGGGCACGGGCGCGGACTACGATCGAGGCCTCGAGGAGATTCTCGACACCCAGGCGGAGATCGAGGCGCGCGTGGCGGCGACCGCCAGGGAGGCCGACGTCGGGCCCCTGCTGCGCGTCGGTTTCGTGAAGCTGATCAACGACGGGGTGCTGTCGGCGCACACGGCCGTGCTCATGGAGGACTACGCGGACCGCCCCGGCTGGCGGGGCGAGTACATTACCGCGCCCGAGGAACTTTCGATCCAGGTGCAGAAGGTCACGGCGGCGGGGCTGCCGGTCGCCGTGCACTCCATCGGCGATGCGGCGGTGCACGCGACCCTCGACGCCTTCGAGGCGGCCCGGAACAACCCCGTGCCCTTCCCGAACCGGATCGAGCACATCGAACTCGTGGATCCCTCCGACGTGCCGCGCTTCAGAGCGCTCGGGGTGGTGGCGTCCATGCAGCCGGATCACGCGACCAACGCGATCGGCTACGTGCCCGAGCGCGTCGGTCCCGCGCGCGAGTCACGCGCCTATCTGTGGAAGTCCATGCTCGACGCGGGCGTGCCCCTGGTCTTCGGCGCGGACTACGGTACCTCGCCGCTCGATCCCCTGTTCCAGATCGCCGATGCCGTCTTCCGCGAAAGTCCCTTCGGCTTCAATGACGGCAAGCCCTGGCATCCCGAGCAGGCGGTGAGCTTCGAGGAGGCGCTGCACGCCTACACCCAGGCGGGTGCGAACATCACGCCCTGGAAGGATCAGATCGGTTCCATCACGCCGGGCAAGTGGGCCGACTTCGTGCTCCTCGACGGTGTCGTGCCGGCGCCCATGAGCGCCGAGTTCCGGAAGCTGGCCGTGGCGCGCACCTTCTTCGCGGGCCGTGAGGTTTATGCGAAGGACGAGGCGTCCGAGCGCGGGGACTGACCGGGCGCGGCCCGACCGATCGCGGCCCGACCCATGGCCGGACCGCATTCGATCCCGGTCCCGTCCGCCTCAGCCGAGCAGGGCCTCGATTTCCGGGGCCAGCTCTTCCGGCGTCACCGTCGGCGCCCAGCGGCCGACCACCTTGCCGTCGCGATCCACGAGGAACTTGGTGAAGTTCC
>JAZBPI010000163.1:0-29669 GCA_036351555.1 Pseudomonadales bacterium | reverse complement strand
CATCCACCCATGACCGTCGCCGACGCGCCCAAGCGCCCCGTGGCCCGCTTCCTGGAAGGCAGCCTGCTGCGGCACGTGACCGTGATGTCCGTGACGTCGAGCGTCGGCCTGGTGGCCATGTTCTTCGTCGAGTTCCTGGACATGATCTTCATCTCCATGCTCGGTCAGGCCGAGCTGGCGGCCGCCGTCGGCTATGCGGGGGTCGTCTCCTTCTTCACGGCATCCGTGGGGATCGGGGTGAGCATCGCGGCCGGCGCCCTGGTCGCGCGCTGTCTGGGTGCCGGTGAAGGGGACGAAGCGCGCGCCTGCGCCACCGATGCGCTCTTCTTCGGCCTGTGCACGGCGCTGGTCGTCACCGCGGTGGTCATGGCGACCCTGCCCTTCTGGATCAGCCTCGTCGGCGCCACGGGCGAAACCCATCGGCTGACCCTCGAGTACCTCTACATCATCGTGCCCTCGATGCCGATCCTCCTGCTGGGCATGGCGTCCGGCGCGATCCTGCGCGCGCACGGCGACGCACGGCGCAGCATGTACTCGACGCTCGCCGGCGGCTTCGTGAATCTGGTGATGGATCCGATCCTGATCTTCGGCTTCGGCCTGGAGTTACGCGGTGCGGCGATCGCCACCGTGCTCGCGCGCAGTGCCGTGCTGGCCATGGCCCTCTGGCCGCTCCTGCGCCACCACCATGCGCTCGCGGCGTTCGACTTCGCCGGCTTCAGGGCCAAGCTGCCGGCCTTCCTCGCCATCGCAGCACCGGCGATCGCGACGAACGTGGCGACGCCCGTGGGCAACGCCTGGGTGATCCGCGCGATGGCGGAGCACGGCGAGGCCGCCGTCGCGGGCATGGCCATCGTCTCGCGCATGACGCCCGTGTCCTTCGGCGTGGTCTTCGCGCTCTCGGGGGCGATCGGTCCGATCATCGGCCAGAACTTCGGCGCACGGCAGCACGAGCGCGTGCGCCAGGCGTTCGTCGAGGGCCTGCGCTTCGCTGCCGTCTACGTGATCGGCGCAACGGCGCTGCTCTTCCTGTTCCGCGCGCCGATCGCCGATCTCTTCGGCGCCGTCGGGATCACGCGGGAACTCCTCTATCTGTTCTGCGGCCCCCTGGCGCTCATGTTCTTCTTCAACGCGGCGATCTTCGTGGGGAACGCGGCCTTCAACAATCTCGGTCGACCCATCTTCTCGACGCTGGTGAACTGGGGCCGCAACACGCTCGGCACCATCCCCTTCGTGCTCCTGGGCAGTGCCTGGCTGGGTGCGCCCGGCGTGCTCATCGGCCAGGCTGCAGGCGGCGTGATCTTCGCGCTGATCGCGACCTGGGGCGCCTTCCGGGTGATGCGCTGGCAGGCGGGACGCTTCCCGAGGACGCCGGAGCCTGCGGCGAAGCCCTGAGGCAGATGCGACGGACCGCAAGCAGAGTGTCTACCGATGCGTTCCGTGCGACTCTCGAGGCGCCCGCGAAGCAGCGCCGATCTTCGTACCGACCCGCTCTGGAGAACCCGTGACCGGAATCTCGACGACCGCAGCCTGCGCCCTGCTTCTGATCGCTGCGTTTGCACAGGCCCAGGTTCCCGACGACACGCCCCTGTGGGCCTATCCGATGAATCCACCGGACTTCGAGCCGAGCCCCGACGACGGCGAGCCCCTGCGCATGAAGGGAAGCGAGGCGAGCTACACGGTGACGCAGCTGCGCGATCTCTTCAGCGCACCAACATGGCGGCCCGAGGAACATCCCGTGATGCCCGGGATCGTGCGCGAGGGTCGCAAGCCGGATATACGCGCCTGCGGCGTCTGCCACCGGGAGAGCGGTACCGGCGGGCCGGAGAACGCCAACATCGCCGGCCTGCCGAAGGCCTACATGGTCCGTCAGATGCACGACTACAGGGAGGGGAGACGTTCCACCGCGGTGCCCGGCCGTGGACCGACCCGGCTGATGATCGCCGGGGCGCAAGCCATGACGGATGCCGAAATCGAGGCCGCGGCGGCCTACTTTTCCTCGCTCGAGCCGGTCGCACGGATGCGCGTTGAAGAGACGGACAGGGTGCCGAAGACCTTCGTGGCCGGGTGGTTCCTCGCGGCCCTGCCAGGCGATGCGACCGAACCCCTGGGCCAACGCATTCTCGAACTCCCCGAGGATCTGGAGCAGTTCGAGGCCCGCGATCCGCATGCACGGTTCGTCGCCTACGTGCCCCCGGGAAGCATCGCGAGAGGCGCGGCGCTCGTCGGCGACGGGCGAGGCCGCACCGTGCCCTGCGTGGCCTGCCACGGTGCGGAGCTCGAGGGCTCGGACGAGATTCCGCCCATCACCGGGCGCTCCCCCACCTACCTGGTGCGCCAGCTCTTCGAGTTCAGGGCAGGCATCCGCAAGGGTGTGATGGCGGATCAGATGAGGCCCGCGGTGGCGTCACTCTCCGTCGACGACATGATCGATCTGGCGGCCTATCTCGCCACCCTGCCACCTTGAGGAGCGCTCGGATCGGGACAGGCTCCGAAGAGAGCACGGCGCAGGCAACGACGGGCGCATCGTCGGAGGACGTTCGTTCGCGCGCCACAGGTTCGCGGTCCTCGGGGAACGGAACCGAACGACAGGGAATCGACACGCGGTCTAAGGGCCTGCTCCCGGCAAGGCACTGAACAGCGCATTGGCCGTCGCCTCCGCCGACCCCTGACCGGTCAGGGCCACCGCAACGATCGACTGCTGCTCGGGCGCCAGCGCCAGCACCGCCGCGGCGCCGGGGGTGCCGCCGCTGTGGCCGTACCATCGCTGCACCCCGCTTGCGCCTGCGACGTCGTATGCCATGACGCCGCGCCCGTAGAACACTTCCGACTGATACATGGGATAGAGCGAGTCGAAGAGCTCGCCGACGGGTCCGCGCGGCATCAGGGCACCGTTCATGAGCGCAGCGAGGAAGCGGGCCATATCTGCGGCCGTCGCGACAACGCTGCCAGCCCCGCGCGGAATCCAGGGCACGAGGGGCTCACTGCCGTCCGGCGGTCGGATTGCCGCCATTCCGTCCGGCCTTTCCCCTTCCTCGAGCGCCCGGAAGCTGGAGAGGCCGAGAGGATCGGCGATGCGATCCGCAACGAGTTCGGCGTACGTCGATCCGCTGACTCGCTCGGCAACGACGCCGAGCAGCCTGTAGCCCGAATTGGAGTACGCCCACTGCGTTCCCGGGCAGAACGCCAGGCCGAGGCGTCTCAGCGCGGCGAGTTCCTCCTCGAGGCTCCGGTCGGCATCAGGGTCCGGACTCCGAGCGTCCTCATGGAGACTCCGCAGTCCACTGGTGTGCGTCAGAAGCTGATCGATGGTGATGATCGATGCGCCGGGAACGTCGAAGTATCGTTCGATCGTATCGGTGCGCCGGAGCTCACCTGCCGCGATCAGCTGCTCGATGAGCACCGCCGTCGCGATCTTCCCCACGCTGGCCCAGTAGTGAGGCGTATCGGGCTCCGCACCGAGGGCACTCACCCACAGGGCACCCGTCGAATCCACCACGGCAACCGAAAGCGAAGCCAGGGCCGGCTGCGCGTCCTGCGCGCGACGAATGGCCCGCGCGAGGGCCCGCGCCGTGCTCGGCGAGACGGGCGACTCCGTGATCTCCGGCGCACGCAACGCCTCCGGCATCGGCGGCGCAGCGAGCGGAGCCCCGTCCCAGCGAGGCGGCTGCGGACAGCGGTCCGGTCGCATCGCGGCCTCCGCGGTGGTGGCGATCAGGAGCACGAGGGCGATCGGAAACCATGCCGGGGACGTCTGCACCGCGATCTTCCTTGCGAGTGACGAATTTCTGTAAAACAATAACTCGCGATCCGCATCGTCTGTCAATGGAGTCCCTCTCATGACGACGTCTTCGACTCGGCCGCCCTCCGCCCGAAGCGACGCGCTCGAGCGGCTCTCCGCCGCGCTGGGCCCTGCCTGCCTGCTGCTCGCGATTCTTCTTCCGTCCGCCGTACTCTGGAACTGGTTCGCCATCGGGCCGACCCGCATTGCGGCGCAGGCCGGGATCGCCCTACCCGCCGACTTCCTCTGGTGGCAGTGGCTCCTTGGCACCGGGCTTGCCCTGACCCCCGTCGGCTTCATGGCCTCGGCACTGCTGGCCGCGCGCCGCTGCTTCATGCTCTTCCGGGCGGGCCGCTGCCTCCAGCGAGAAACCAGCGAGGTCCTGCGCATCTTCGGGCTGCGTGTTCTCTATGCCGGAATCGCCGGCCTCCTGGTCCCCACGCTCCTGATCGCGGTGCTGACGGGCGGCTCCGATCCACAGCACATCCGTTGGGAGATCCACATGGGAAGCTCGTCGTTGCTTGCGGTGGTCTTTGGCGGGATGCTCGCCGCCATGGCCTGCGTGCTGGACCGTGCCGTCACGATCGCCGAGGAACATGCGCAGATCATCTGATGCCCATCGAAGTCACTCTCGGAGAAATCCTGTCGCAGCGTGGCGTTCGATCGAAGGACCTCGCGGAGTTCGTCGGCATCACCCAGGCGAATCTCTCCTTGCTGAAGCAGGGACACGTGAAGGGCGTCCGCTTCGAGACGCTCGCCCGGATCTGCGAGTTCCTCGACTGTCAGCCCGGCGATCTGCTCCGCTTCGTACCGGAGCCATGATGCGCAACACCTGCGTCCTCGTCGTGACCGCCCTGCTCACGGGATGCGCGACCGTCTCGCTGCGCCAGAGCGCGCAGACACTGCTCTGGAACGCCTGCGACGCGGCCCCGCAGTGTTCGACAGCGCACTTCATCGGGGTCCGCCCGGCGGACCTGTCCGAGCTGTCGCGAACCCCGGTCGAGTGCGCACGCGTCGAGTCCATGGATCTCCCTGCCGCGCTGCGCACGCCGAGCGAGAGCAGACAGCGTCTCGAATGTCAGCGCTGAGGACGGCTCCACGGCTGCGCCCGCACGGAGCCCGGCGCGATCGGGTCAATGCAGATCGACGAGACGGGGGTATCCGATGATCCAGCGGACCCTGTTCGTACGCGCGGTACCGGATCTCGCCGCATCGGCGGCCTGCTACGCGGCGGTGCTCGGCTTCGATGTCGAGGAGATGGGCGATTCCGGTTGGCGCAAGTACTCGCGGGACCAGTGCAGGATCATGGCCGGTGCCTGTCCCGATGCGATCAAACTCGGCGATCACGCCTGCTTCGGCTACCTGGTGGTGGACGATGCGAAGGGGCACTTCGACGACGTCAGCGCCCGGGGGCCGCGGAAATCATCAAGCCGCTGCACGACGAGCCCCGGGACATGAGGGAATTGGCCGTCCGGACCCTCGACGGGCACCGGATCATGATCGGGCAGGAACTGGCGTAGCGCGCGAGGCTCGCGCAACGATCGCGCGGCCGCCGTATTCGCGGCAGAGCCATCTTCCGTGGGAGCACGCTCCCGCGGCGACCGCGGGAACCCCTGTGGGAGCACGCTTCAGAGGCGACCGCAGAAACGCCGCACGGAAACACCACCCCTGAAGTCGGCTCGCACCTCGGCCGAGGAGGCAGCCCTGCCGCAGCCGTCTTCAGCGAGCACCAACCGGATCGGCCACGACGCACCGTCGCTTCAGAGTCCAGAGCGCTCGAGGCGCTGCAGGTGAACGGGCCGGATCGCCGCGGACGCCTTTGCGTCGAGGCCGCAGTCGAACACCACATCCGAGCCGAGCGAGAACACGCGCATCTCGGGGCGGATGGCGTCCGCCAACCGGTCCGTGGCGTGCGGCAGGTTCAGGCCCTGTGGCCCGGCACCGATCAGGAGCGGCGCGATGGCGACCTGCAGGCGATTCAGGAGCCCCGCCTCGAGGAAGCGGGCGATGGTGATGCCGCCGCCCTCCACCAGCAGGCTCTGCAGCCCCTCGGCCCGGAGCGCCGCTGCGATCTCGGCGGGGTCGAACTGCCCGTCGCGCTGAGCGAGCCGGATCACCCGCACGCCTGCGGGCCGCGCGCGGTCCACCGCCTGGATCAGGATGCGCTGCACGCCGTCATCGTCCAGCAGCCGTGCGTCGTCGGGCAGGCGACCCTGAGGATCGATCACGACCCGCGCCGGGCTCTCTCCCGGACAGAACCGGACCGTCAGCCTTGGCGTGTCATGGAGTGCGGTGCGAACGCCGATCACCACGCCATCGGCCAAGGCCCGCATGCGATGCAGATGAGACAGGCCCTCGGGGCCCGACACGTCGCGCGCGTCACCGCTCACCGTCGCCACGCGGCCGTCGAGGGACTGACCGATCTGGGCAACCGCCACGGGCCCCAGATCGCGTCGCGCAAGCGGACCGTAGAGATCGAGCGCCGCGCGCTCGCCGGGGCTCCAGCGCCCGCAGCACGGGCAGGCCAGACCCCGCCGGACGTCGAGCAGGCGCTCCCAGACACGCGGCGTGACGTCAACGACCAGCATGGGGCGCCTCTCGGGAAGGACTCTCTGGAATGGCGAGAAGATCGAGATGACCGATCAGGCAGGTGGTGCGGTCGGCAAGGTCGCGGCGGTGCCGACCCCATGCCTCGGCCTCATGCGCGCCCGCTTCCGCGGCCGCCGCGGCGATGCCGTCCGTGAGTTCGCGCTGCAGCGCCGCCATGTCAGGCCCGAGCTGCCAGGGGCTGTCGGCGGTCTCCACCGCGTAGCCCGCCGCTGCGAAGATCTCGGCGCTGCGTCGCCCGGCGTCGGGGCCGAGCGCAGGACCGAGGCCCTTGTCACCGCGCTGATGCCTGTTGAAGGCCGCCGTCACGGCGGCGTCGCGCGGATCTTCGGGCGTCCAGGCCATCTCGCCACCATAGCTGAGTGCCGCGTAGAACGGCATCCCTAGGCGACGCGCCAGTGCCGCGACCCAGGGCTCGGGCACGAGATCGAGCAGCGCCGAAGCGGTCACCAGGGTCGCGCCATCCAGCGGCAGCGCCTCGAGATCCGCGAGGTCAGCCTCGATCAACTCGACTCCGCACCCCGCCTCGGCGCCTGCGAGGGCCAGCAGGTGCGGATCCCTGTCGACGAAGCGCCAGCGCGTCCCCTCCGGCATGAAGGGCGCAAGCGCCCGCCAGCTCGCCCCGGTGCCGCAGCCCAGATCGACGACCAGGGGCGCCGGGCCCGCCGCCTCGGCCGCCCGCCGGGCGAGCGCGGCATTCCGCGCCGCCCGGTCGGCAGGCTCGCGCAGCGCCAGCCAGTCGGCGGAGAACCCCATGGCTCAGAGGTCCCCCTCGTACCAGGCGCGAGCGATGTGGCTTTCGTGCAGCGTGATGCGCAGACGCTTCACGCGGCCCGCATCGGCGAGCTTGCCGGCGCGGACGCGGGTCGCCATGGCTTCGAAGATATGCCCGCAGAGAAACTCGGTGGTGGTGAACTTGCCCGCGAATTCGGGCAGCTCGTCGAGATTCTTGTAGCGCAGGGGTGCCAGGGTGTCGGCCAGGGCCTCGGTCGCCAGGCCGATGTCCACGACCAGCCCATGCGCGTCGATGTCGTCGGTGAAGAAGGCCACATCGACCATGAAGGTCGCGCCGTGAAGGCCCTGGGCAGGACCGAAGACGGCCGAGGCGAACGAATGGGCGATCATGATGTGATCGCGGACTTCGACAGCGAACATGGGCTTTCCTCTAGAGAGTGTCGTAGCGGATGCGGTGACAGAGCGTGCCGGGGTCCGACAGGATCGCGCCGTAGCGCTCGGGCAGCTCCGCAAAGCGCGTTTCGCCGGTCACCAGCGCATCGAGCGCGGGATCGGCAAGCAGGTCGAGGGCCTTGGCCATGCGCCGGGCATGGCTCCAGCGCAGGGCCCGCGAGGGTGGCAGCCGGCCCACCTGTGAGCCGAGCAGACGCAGACGGCGGCTGTGGAAGGCCCCGCCGAGGGGAACGGCCGTCGCGCCCGCGCCGTACCAGCTTCCCTCGACCACGGTCGCCTCCTGGCCGGCACAGTCGATGGCGGTGACAAGCCCAGCCGCGGTCGCCGAAAGATGCACCACCAGGTCACACTCCCGCGGCGCCGCCTCGGGCAGGGCGAAGCGGCAGCCGAGACGCTCGGCCAACTGCGCGCGGTCCGGATTCACGTCGACGAGCGTCACCTCGGCGCCGGGAAGGCGCGCCGCGAGGTAGCCCGCCAGCGCGCCGACGACGCCCGCGCCGATGACGGCGACGCGATCTCCTGCGCTCGCGCCGCTGTCCCAGAGCAGATTGAGGGCGGTTTCCATGTTCGCGCCCAGCACGGCGCGGCCGGGGGGCAGGCCCTCGGGCAGGGGCACGAGCGCTGCCTCGGGCAGGCGGCACCGCACCTGGTGCGGGTAGAGGGCGAGCACCACGCGCCCCTCGAGGGGGCCCTCGACGACCCGGCCCACGGCGCAGTAGCCGTACTTCACCGGAAAGGGAAACTCCCCCTCCTGCGCCGGACAGCGCATGCGCGCATGCTCGCTTTCGGGGACACGGCCTTCGAACACGAGGCGCTCGGTCCCGCGGCTGATACCGGAGAAGAGCATCTCGAGGAGCACGCCCTCTCCGAGGGCGCCAGGGCGCAGCGCCACCTGCTCGGGGCCCACACACCAGAGCGCGGGCGCGGTGGCCACGGCCGTCCTCACAGCAGATGCCCGGACTTCGCCGCCTTGGTGGCGAGATAGTGTGCGTTCTGCGCGCTGTGGCCGACCTTGAGCGGCACGCGTTCCACCACCTCGATGCCGTGTCCCGACAGGCTCTGCAGCTTCGCGGGGTTGTTCGTCATCAGGCGCACGCGGTGGATCCCCATGCGATGCAGGAGCTCCGCGCCGATGCGGAAATCGCGCTGATCGTCCTCGAAGCCGAGCCAGTGATTCGCCTCGACCGTGTCGAGCCCCGCATCCTGCAGCGCGTAGGCCCGCACCTTGTTGGCGAGCCCGATCCCGCGGCCCTCCTGGTTGAGGTAGAGCAGCACGCCGCCGCCCTCGGCCATCGCCACCATCGCGGCGCGCAGCTGCGGGCCGCAATCGCATTTCAGGCTGCCGAGCACGTCGCCCGTGAAACAGGCGGAGTGCGGACGCACGGTGACGGGCTGCGCCAGGTCGGGCGCGCCGATCTCGATCGCGTAGTGCTCGGCCCCCCCGTCATCGGGGCGGAAGACATGCACGCGCCCTGCCTGAGCGGCATCCATCGGCAGCTGCGCCGAGCTGACGCACGCCTGGGGTCGCGTCTCCTCCAGCGCCGTCATCAGGGCGCGGATCGGCATCGCCATCAGACCGGTCTGTGCTGCCTCCGCCGGCAGTGGCACGGTCACCACCGCGGGCAGGCACTGTGCCGCTCGGGCAAGCGCAATCGCCGCCGCCTGCACCGGCGTGCCGGCCTGCAGCGTCGGCAACAGGCCCAGGGACCGTGCCTCCGGATCGCGACCGTTCTGTCCCGCCCAGGCTGCGAGCCATGCCGGGTCGGCCCCGGGCGGCACCGACAGGCGCAGCGTATCGGCCCGGATCGGCAGCGACGCGCCCAGTGCCTCGGCCCGGCGTCGGGTCAGGGCAAGCTCCGCATCGCCCAGGGTGGTCATCGCCCTGTATCGTGCCTCGCTCAGCGCCTCGACCAGCGCGACCAGGGTCGAATCGGTGCCGTCCTGCAGAATCACCGGCAGCCCGAGGCGCAGGTCGCCCTTGAGGCGCAGCAGCTGTTCGACGACGCGCGGCGCCAGGGCCTCGGGCAGAGCGTCAGATCTTTCCGGCGCCGAGAGGGCGGACCCGGCGGTGGCAAGGGAACGTCGCAACATGAAGAGTCGTCATCCCGGTTCAAGACCGACCGTCAGGATCGGTCGCCGCCGAGGCATGAGGACCTGGCGGACTGCCCGTGTCGCCCGGGGTGCTGGAGAGGTGGATCGCCGCGCGACCCATCAGGTTACACGTCGGGAAGCTTGACGCAATGAAGACTTGGCTCGGCCTCGCCAGATCGCTGGTGATCTATCACAACCCCGCGACCCTGCGGGCCTGGCGCCGATTCTACCGCCAGCTGCTGCAGCCAGGGGACCTCGTCATCGATGTCGGGGCCCATGTGGGCACCCGGGCGCGGGCGATGCGGCGAGCCGGGGCACGGGTCGTGGCCCTGGAACCCCAGGCGCTGTTCGCGCGCTATCTGCGTCTGACCCTGCCGCGCGACATCGTGCTGATCGAGGCCGCCGCGGGTAGCGCGGAGACCGTCGCCGAGATGGCCGTGTCCTCGCGCCATCCCACGGTGTCGTCCCTGCAGACGGCCTTCGTCGCCGATGCGCCCCGCGCCCCGGGCTTCGGCCACGTGCGCTGGGATCGAACCGAGCGCGTGAAGATGGTGACCCTCGACGGGCTGATCGCGCGCCACGGGCTGCCGGCCTACGTGAAGATCGACGTGGAGGGCTTCGAGAGCGAGGTGCTCGCGGGTCTGTCGCAGCCGGTGCCCATGCTGTCCGTCGAATACCTGCCGGGCTTCGCGCACCTGACCCGAGCCGTGATCGATCGGCTCCTGGCCCTCGGCCCCTATGGCTTCAACCCCGTGGTGGGCGAGCGATCGGGCCTGCTCTGGCCCGACTGGCGCGGGGCGGACGCGACGCGCGCCTGGCTCTCCACGCTGCCCACCGATGCGCCCTCGGGGGATCTGTTCGCACGGCTCATGCCCTGACCCTGCGTCTTCAGGCGGACGACGGGCGCCGCAGGATCCCAGCAAAGGCAGGAAACAGATCCGGCACCGCCGTGATGACGGTGCCGCAGTCCTCGGGAGGTTCCTCCGGGGTCCAGCCTTCCACCCGCGCGCCGGCCTCGCGCAAGAGGACGAGCCCTGCAGCGATGTCCCAGGGCTGCAGACGCCGTTCCCAGAAGCCATCGAGGCGCCCCGCCGCGACATAGGCGAGATCGAGCGCCGCCGCCCCCATGCGGCGGACGCCGGCGCAGGTCGGCATGAGCCGGGCGATGTCCGCGGCGTGGTCGTCGATGTGGGCCATGTCCCCAAAGGGGATTCCCGTGCCGAACAGTGCGGCCGACAGGCGTGTCGTCGGCGCCACCGCCATGCGCTGCCCGTTCAGCAGGGCACCCTGGCCACGCCGCGCGGCGAAGGTCTCGTCCCGCACCGGGTCATGCACCACGCCGACGACCATCGCGCCGGCCTCCTCGAGCGCGACCGACACTGCCCAGTGGCCGATCCCGCGCAGGAAGTTCGTCGTGCCGTCGAGCGGGTCGACGATCCAGCGCCGCGCACCGCCTGCCGCTGCGCCGGTCTCCTCGCCGAGCCAGCCATCGCCGGGGCGGGCGCGCGCGAGCCCGTCGCGGAGATGCATCTCGGCGGCTCGATCCGCCTCGGACACGAAGTCGCCCGCGCGCTTGGTGGTCACGGTCAGCTGCTCGCGCGCGGCCCAGTGCGTCAGGAGGATGGCGCCCGCCTCCTTCGCGAGCCGCACCGCCAGCGCCAGATCGTCCTCCACCATGCGCTCAGCCTCCTTTCGCCACGCGGTCGAACACGTCGGCGACCCGCCGCGCCGCATCGTCCCAGCCGACCAGCGCGGCGCCGGCCGCGGCCGAGGCGGCCGCTGTCTCGGCATGCATCACCTCGTCGTCGAGCAGCCGCGCCAGCGCAGCGGCGAAGGCTTCGTCATCCTCCGCCGGCACCAGCACACCGGCGCCCGGTGCCACCGTGTCGGGGACTGCGCCGGTCGCGCAGGTGACGATGGGCAGACCGTGCGCCATGGCTTCGTCGAAGACGATGCCGTAACCCTCGTAGCGCGTGGCGAGCGCGAAGAGGAAGGCCTCACCGTAGAGCGCCGCCAGTGCCTCGACCGACACGGCTCCCGCCAGGCGAACGCGATCCGTCAGCCCCAGCTCCGCGACCAGCCGTGCCAGCACCGCGGCGTGGTCGGTATCGAGCGGAGAACCGACGATCACGGCCTGCCATGACCGGTCCGTGACGCGCGCCAGCGCGCGCAGCAGCACGTCATGTCCCTTGCGCGGCACCTGGATACCGACGGAAAGGATCAGCGGCGGATCGGCCTTGACCCGCGGCTGGGGCGGACGGTCCGTCCCGGGCCGGGCGATGGTGATCCGGTCGGGCGCGACACCGTAGTCGGCCGTGAGCAGCGCGGCCGTATGCGAGCTCGGCACCACCACGTGGGCCGCGCGCGCCAGATTCGCGCGCTCCGTCCGGGCCAGACGATCGCGCCGCGCCGCATCGAGCCCGCTCTCGTGCGCCAGCGGGTGATGCACGAGGGCGACGATGGGGGCCGTCATGCCCTTCAGCAGCGCCGGATCCATGGCGCCCAGGGCCAGTCCGTCGATGAGCACCGGGCAGTTCGCGGGCACCGCTGCGAGTCGGGCCGCGGCCTCGGCCGAATCGGCGGGCGTGGGCTCCGGAAAGGAGGCCCCGAGCGCGAGATGAGCCACGTCGCGGCCCAGCGCCCGGAGCGCTGCGAGCAGGCGGCGGTCATAGAGATAGCCGCCGGTCAGGGTCTCCAGATCGCCGGGCACGGCGAAGACGGCGCTGCAAGCAGTCATGATCCCTGACTCCCGTCGCCGACTCAGGACTTCACGGGGCGCGGGCCTGGCGCGACGCCGAGGGCGACGAGGCCGGGCAGGGTCGCGACGAGGAAGGCAAGGCCGAAGGCGACGCTTGCCGCCAGCCCTTCCGCGGCGGTCGCCCCCGCGAGCGGGAAGAGCGCGACGGCGGCCCCCTCGCGCAGGCCCCAGCCGCTGACCGTGACGGGAATCAGCATGGTGAACAGGATCAACGGCACCAGCACCAGTGCCGTGGCGGGCGGCAGGACCACGCCGACGGCGGCGGCGCAGAAAGCGAAGGCGGCGATGGTACAGAGCGCCGTGCCGAGGCTCATCAGCGCCTGGCGCATCCGCACCTCGGGCGCCGCAACCGCCTGCTGGAAGGCTGCGGCGAAGCCGGTCAGCGGCCGACCCAGCGCGATCGGCCGCCCAGGCCCGACCGCACGCGGCCCGACCCACCCCAGCAGCAGCACGAGCCCGAAGCCCGCGCACAGGAACAGCGCCACCGGCGCCAGGAGCCCTGCGGGCCAGTCGAAGCCGCCCGACACGACCAGGGTGCCTGCCACCGCAGCGCCGAAGAGGATGAACAACGCGATCTGTCCGGCCAGCCGCTCGAGGAGCACCGCCTGGCTCGAGGCAACGAGCCCTGCCTGCGCCCGGGCGCGCACCGCCCGCCCCGCATCGCCGAGCACCCCACCCGGAAGCGCCTGGTTCACGATCTGCGCCAGGTAGTACTCCTTCAGCGCCGTGCCCCGGCCGAGGGTGATGCCGAGTTGCCCCGCGGTCAGCCGCCAGCGCAACGCCGACAAGACCGTCTGCGCCGTCAGCGTGACCAGGGCCGCCGCGAGCCAGCCAGGGTGTGCTCCCGCGAGATGACCGAGCGCGGCTGCCCCATCCGAAACTGTCCACAGGAGCACGAGAAGGCAGAGCGCCACCGCGATCTGCGCGGCGCGGACCAGAGGCCGCGGCATCGCCTCAGCCCTCCCCGGCCAGCAGGGTCGTGGTGAAGCTCGTCAGGATGCGCTCGCGCATCCGGTCCATGGGCACCACCGGCGTGTCGTCCGGCGGGATCATTCCCCGCGCCAGGCCCCAGTCGGCTGCCGCGCGGTCGACCAGCTCGGCAGGACCGATGAGATGGATCGGGACGTCGGGCCGCTCGTCGAGCGCGACGAAACCCGCTGCCTGATGGTCGCCGAGCACGATCATCAGGGGCGGGTCGTCGGCATGCAGGGCCGCGTAGGCGAGCACGGTCTGCAGTGCGTAGTCCACGGCCAATCGGTACTGCGCACGGACCCGGTCGCGATCGCGCCAGACCACGTCGGGCGGATCGCCCGATGCCGCCATGGCATCGAAGATGTGCCCGTCGCCGACGGCGTCCCAGGCGACCAGCTCGGGCACCGGCACCCAGGGCGCGTGGGAGGAGCCGGTGGCGATCTGGATGAAGAACGGACGATCATCCGTCCGCGCGGCGCGCAGACGACGGTCCATGGCGGCGAAGGTGAACTGATCCGGCATGGTCACCCAATTGAAGTTCTGCCCCGCATAGCCGAGATCGGCCGCGGCGAGGATCGTCTCGAAGCCCATCACGCTGCTTTCCGGCCAGTCGAGCGTGATCTGCGGCATCACGGCGGCCGTGTGGAATCCGGCCCGCGCCGCGAGGTGATAGAGCGTCGGGCGATCCGCGGCCAGCACCGCGCCATAGCGCGTCTGCCCGTCCACCCTGAGCCCGTTGGCAAAGGTCGCATGGGCGAGCCAGCTCTGCCCACCACGGGTGGGCGAGGCGAGCAGACCGGAGGCCATGGACAGGCCGCGAGCGGCGAGCTCGGTCTCGCCGGCCGCGAGGGTCGCGCGATGCAGCTCCGAGAAGAGCGGCGTATCGAGGCTCGTGCGCCCGTAGCTCTCCACGAAGACGACGATGACGTCGCGATCGATGGCATTCAGGAGCCCCTGCGCCTCGCGGAAGGGATCGGTGGCGGCGGCGGCCTCGAAGGCACGCAGATCCGCCAGGGTCGCGCGTGCCATCTGCAGACGCTCCACGCCGACCCGCGCTGTGAAGGCGGCGCCGGGGGGCTGTGCGGCGAGGTCCCAGCGGCCCATGGCATCGCCGATCTCTGCGGCAGCGACGCCGGCCGACAGGACTGCGCCAGCTGCCGCGACGCCGCGCAGCGCCGGCCGTCCGGGCCCGACCCTCGCCCAGACGCCCGTCGCCCACCAGAGGAGGGCTGCGACCGCGACGACCGCGAGGATCGTGCCGAGGAGCGCGAGCCCCGCCAGGACGGGCCCGACCGCCGCCGTCAGAAGCCGTACGCCCGCTTCGACCAGAGCGAGGTCCGCGACCGGATTGAAGCCGCGGGCGAGGGCCGTGAACATCGCGAAATCCGCCGTCTTCAGGACTGCGATGAGGACCAGAAGGCCGACCAGCAGGATGCGGAATCCGCCCCCCGCCCGGCCGCTGCCGAAGGCCATCAGCGCCAGCAGGACCACGGGCCATTCCAGGGGAAAGGCGGCGAGCGCCCCCCAGGTCATGGCCGCGGGGTGGTTCGGCTGGATCAACACGACATAGAGCAGCGCTGCGCCCAGCAGGAGGCCGACCATGCGCCGGACCGTAGGGCGCATCAGCCTCGCCTCTGCCAGAGCCACCACAGGTCGCGCCCGAAGGACCAGGCCAGGGCGGTCGCCGCCACCGCCACGAGGGCCGCGGCGACGGGCCCGCCAACCACGGGCGCCTGCAGGGCGATCAGGGCCGCGATCTGCACCACGCACACGGTCTTGCGTCCGAAGCGTTCCGGCAGGGGGCGCGCCATCCAGGGCAGGACCCGCGCCGCAGCGATGAAGACATAGCGTGGCAGGCCGAGGAGCAGCACCGTCGGCCCGACCGTCCCGGCAGCCCAGGCGTTCAACGCGAGGATCAGCCCCAGGGCCGCGTCGACCTCCATGTCGAAGCGCGCGCCGAACTCGGACACACGCCCCTCGCGTCGGGCCAGCCAGCCATCGACGCCGTCGAGCGCGAAGGCGACGAGCGCCGCGGCGAGCACCGCCCAGCCCGATGCGACGCCCAGGAGCGGCGCAAGCAGCGCAGCGGTCAGGCCCAGCCTGGCGAGCGTCACGAGATTGCACAGGCCGAGTGCGCCATGCGGATAGCCTCGTCGCATGAGCGCGACGGCGAGGCCGGCCGCAACCAGATAGCCCCCCACTGCGAGGCCGACGGCCGTCGGCGAGGTCCCGACGAGCACCGTCGCCAGGGCCGCAACGACGGGCGCCCCGGCCAGGGCCGCGACACCGAGGCGCGCGACCGGCCCTCGCAGCGGCAGCAGGCCCGCTGTCGCAGGACGCGTCGAGATGTCGGAATGGAGATCAGTCATAGGACCTTGAGTGGCGTCGCCGCTGTCCCGCGGAGTCCTGTCGTGCCCCCGCCATCAACCGGAAACGCACCGCCCGGGTTCGGGCCATGCGTCGAGCGGCGGTGGAACATCGAGCAGGGACCGGGCGCGGTGATTCCGGCTCGGCCCGGGCGGCGCTCGTGCCCATGGCCGTACCGAGCCTGCAGGAATCCGGGAGGAGGCAGCACGACCCTACTCCTGCCAAAGTCGCTGCCCGCGTGGCCCCATCATACGCGACCCCAAGGACGCGCCGAAGACAGCCGCGCAGGTCGCCGCTGAAGCGGGCTCCCACGGGTGACGCCGCGATTCCCCCTGCGGGAAGCCAGCTTCAGCGGCAATCAGCGCAAGGGCCCGCATGAGGGCGATTCCGCTGACACCGCTGAGGCGTCACACTGGTCGCCTCGGAAGACGCCCCCCGATTCAGGCCCCCTTCCGCGAGAGCAAGGACCTCGGACCATGATTGCACCCGCCTGGAAGGATCTGTTGGCCGCTGCCGGCGTCATCGTGTCGCTGGTCTTCGTCGGCGTCGAGATTCGCCAGAACACGAGTGCGGCCAAGGGGCAGACGCGCACCGAGCTGGCAGCGCTGAACCAGGCGTGGCTGTTCCTGCTTTCCGATCCGGAGTTCGGCGATCCCTTCAGACGACGATGGGTCTCGAACGACGTAGCCGGCATGGAGGCGGAGGACGTCGACCGAGCGGAACTGCTCATGGTCGCGAACATGAGGCGACTGGAGAACGTCTACTTCCAGTACGACGAGGGTCTCGTCGACGAATCGGCGCTGGACAGCTACGGGTTCCAGGTCAGTGCTCCGCTCTTCACGGGCGCGGCCTTCGGAACCTGGTGGTTCGACGCAGACAACAGAGCGCTGTTCCATCCGGGGTTCGTGGCACTGTTCGAGCGCAAGATCGGGATTGGCGTACAGGATGTGCGACACGCGAGTCAGCCCAGCGGGATGCGCGCTCCGCAAGACTCCTGAAGGGCGGCGACGCGCCGCGGCAATGGAAGGCAGACGCTCGAGCAGGTCGCCGCTGAAGCGTGCTCCCACAGGGGCGCATGGACGCAGGGCCGCACCATTCGAAACAGGATCCTCCCGAAAGGCAGCCGGAAGACAGGCATGACGCGCGAGACGATCTGCATCACCGGCGCGAATCGCGGCATCGGTCTGGCGCTCGCCGCGCCTTTCGCGCGAGCGGGGCATCGCGTCGTGGCCACCTGTCGCGGCGGCAGCGACGCCGATTCGCTGCGCCGCGCCATCGAGCCCACCGGCGGCAGCCTGTGCACGCTCGACGTGACCGAACCCTCGGCGCCCGACGTGCTTGCCGGAGCCATCCGCGGTCAGCGGCTGGATCTGCTCATCCACAACGCAGGCGTGTTCGGAGGCCCGAGGCAGGCTCTGAACGACATGGACGTCTCCGCCTGGCGCGAGGCGTTCGAAGTCAATGCGATCGCACCCTTCCGGCTGACCTCCGCGCTGCTGCCAGCGCTGCGGCGGTCGTCTCGACCCTGGGTTCTGACCCTGTCCAGCCAGATGGGCGCCCTGAGCCGGAAGAGCACGGGCAACCCTGCCTACCACTGCAGCAAGGCGGCGGCGGCGGAACAAATTCTTTCCCGGACGACGGCCAGGAGATGCTGCGCACACCTGTCCGCTGGCCGTCGATCTCGCGCCGTTGCAGAAGTCGCGCACTCCGAGCTGCTCAACCCCTTCTAGGAACGAATAGTGGACCAACGATTCAACTGGCGGCTGCCGCGAATCCTGCGAAGGTGGATCCTGCGGTCGCGGCCCGGCGTCGTCCTCCTCGCGGGCTACGGCCTCTACATGCTTCTCGGCTGGGCCCTTCTGGCCCTGCCGATCGCATCCGACAATGGCCTCGCGCCCATGGACTCGCTGTTCCTGGCAGTCTCCGCAGTATCGACAACAGGGCTCGTGACGGTGGATCCCGGGAGCAGTCTGACGCCCCTCGGCGAAGGCATGCTCCTCGTACTGTTCCAGGTCGGCGGCCTCGGCTACCTGACCATCGGCTCCTTCGCGATGCTCGCGATCAACGACCGTCTGGGCCCGGTGCGGACACGTGTGACCCGGTTCGCCTTTTCCATGCCGCGCGATGCTCGCGTCGCGCCCTTCATTCGCACGGTCGTACTGTTCGCGCTCACCTGCGAGACGCTGGGAACGCTTTCGCTCTGGCCACTGTTTGCGCTCGAGGGCGTCGAGGCCCCCTTCTGGAAGGCCCTGTTCCACGCCGTGTCGGCCTTCTGTACGGCGGGATTCAGCCTCTTCCCGGATAGCCTCGAGGGCTTCCGCGGCTCCCTCGGCGTGAACCTCGTCATCAGCGCGCTCAGCCTTGCGGGCGCCATGGGCTTCCTCGTCGCATGGGACGGCTGGCTGCGGTTGACGCAACCGGGCTACAGGATCGGTTTCACGACGCGTGTGATCCTGGGCGCGACCGCACTGATGATCGTCGTCGGCACGGTTCTCACGGGCTTCGCTGACGCTGGTCTTGCGAAACTTCCCTTCGCCGAGCGCTGGCTCGCGGCCAGCTTCCAGGCCATGAGCGCGGCGACGACAGTGGGCTTCAACTCATATCCGATCGGCGCCTTGTCACTTGCACCCTTGTTGGGCCTGATCGTGCTCATGTCCATCGGCGCGTCGCCGTCGGGTACGGGCGGCGGCCTGAAGACGACGACCGTTGCAAGCATGATCGGCATCATACGTTCCGTGACGCATCAACGGCCCGACGTCCGCTTCCTCGGTCGTCGAATTCCGGACCGAAGAGCCAGCATGGCCGCCGCAAGCTGCGGCTACTTCGCGGTCATGCTCGCAATCGCGCTCGGACTCCTGGCCCTGAGCGATGCACAACTCGGCTTCGACGCCCTCGTATTCGAAGCCGTCTCGGCGGTAGGGACCGTGGGACTGTCCACAGGCGTCACCGCCGAGCTTTCCTCGACCGGGAAGATCGTGGTCATGATCCTCATGACGGCAGGGAGAGTTGGAATCCTCGCCTTCGCTATCGCCACTGCTCTTCCGGAACGCAATTCAGCGACCTACGAGGATGATGAGTTACTCCTCTGAGGCACGGATCTCGGCAATGACCACACGGCCAGCGTGGGAACCCCGCTCTGACCCGCTCGGGAGCATGCGGAAAGCGGGCGGTCCGGCACTGCAGAAGGCGAATCGCCGCTGAAGCGTGCTCCCACGAGTGACGTGGCGCACGCCTTCAGGCTCAGACCCGCAGGGGTTCCGCGACCGTGTCGTTGTGGCCGTCGACCGAGTAGGTCATGAGCACCAGGTCGTGGGTGGTGCCGTTGCGATCCTCGACATAGTCGGCGAGCAGCGCCTCGGGCACGAAGCCGAGTCTCCGGAAGGCGGCCTGGGCGCCGTGTTGATCCGTGGTCATCTGCGCCATGAGCTTGTGCAGACCCAGGCCCCGGGCCAGATCGAAGATCTGCCCGGTGAGGACCCGGCCGAGGCCCTTGCCGCGATAGCTGGCCGCGACGTTCACGCGAATCTCCCCGACCCGGCGCGTCCAGGGCGCCGCGTTGCGATGCACGGTCGCATAGCCGATCAAGCCACTGCTGTCCCAGGCGACGATGGTCGTGGAGGTCCCGTTGGCAGCGTTCGCCATCCAGGTGTCCACCACGTGCTCCTGGGTGAGATCCACGCGCAGGAACATCAGATCCTCCGGCGGCAGACTCCGTGCGAAGGCGAGAATGGCGGGCTTGTCGCCCGGTGCCATCATGCGCAGCTCCACCTCGCTGCCGTTCGGCAGCCGGACCGTCTTCGGATAGGCATCGCTCACAGTGGTGGTCATGATCTCTCCATGGTCCTCGTTCAGGCCCGCAGCTGCTGGCTGTGCTCCCGGGCCGCAGCCAGGAGTTCCTCGAAGGCGTCATCGGCGGCATCCAGCATGACCTCGAGATCAGGGAGCAGGCGTGGCTCACAGATCAGGCAGAAGAACAGCTCCTGGTTGTAGCTCATGATGGTGACGCTGTAGCCGACGTTCCCGCTGAGCACCAGCACGCCGATGGTGTCGGTCACCTTGTGGCCCTTCAGGTACTGGGGCACCTGCACGCCCGGCACGTTGGTGCAGACGAAGTTGATGCCGAAATTCGGGGGCCGCCAGCCCAGTTTCGGCATCACGGGCATGGGAAAGCGCGCGAGCAGACGCGTCGGATCCCAGGGCGTGCCGACCAGCTGGGTCGGCGCCATGGCGACGGGCCAGATGCCCGTATCGCTGTTCGTGAGCAGGGCGAGGGCCTGCGCTTCCTGGCTGTCCTTGATGCGGTTGGTCTCCGCACAGACCGCGGTGAGGCGCTTGCTCACCTCCATGGGCCAGGCGGGAAGCACGGGGAAGATCGCGGACACCTTGTTGCCGAGCGCCCCTTCCTCGCTTTCCGTGCGCACGTTCACGGGACACATGATGCGAAGGTACTGCTCCGCAGTCCGTTCCCCGTGCACCGCCAGATAGCGGGCCATGGCTTCCGACACGACCGTGAGCACCACGTCGTTGATGGTGCCGCCGAGGGCACGGCGGATCTCGCGGATCTCGCCGAAGGACTTCTTCATGAAGCGCAGGCGGCGCCGAGGCCCCACCAGACCCGCATTGAAGGGTGCGGTGACCACGGGCTGGGTGACGAATCGCTGCATGACGCGCAGCGCACGCCCCAGGAGTTCGCCACGCTCTCCGGTGAGCGCGGAGAGCATCGGCACACCGCCGGTCATGGCCGCACGGGTGCTCTCGCCGAGGGCCTGGAGATTGTCCCGCAGGGCGCGGTTGAAGCGTTCCATCGGGCCCGGGACGGGGTCGGGACGCCAGGGTTCCGTGGGCGCAGGCCGCACATTGCCGCCCTTCGCGTCGAGATCGTAGATGATGGTCGTGATCTCGATGCCCGAGGCGCCGTCGATCATGGCGTGATGGGTCATCTGCAGGATCAGCGTCTTGCCGGGCACGCCGCTGATCACGTGCACCTCCCAGAGGGGACGCCGGCGGTCGAGCATGTGCTCGTTGATGGTAATGGCCGCGTCGATGCCATCCTCGAGCGTGGCCCCCTCGGGCAGCGGGCAGGGCTGCACGTGATACGCGAGGTCGAAGTCCGGGTCGTCCTCCCAGGTCGGATGCGCGAGGTTCATGGGCACCAGCGCCAGTCGGCGTCGATAGGCCGGCACCAGGTGAATCCGCTCCCGGAAGTGCTCGAGCACCTCGCTGTAGGGCAGTTCCCCCTCCAGCACGTAGATCGAGGAGATGTGCATGGGCCCGCTGGCGGACTCGGCGTAGAGGAACCCCGCATCCGCGGCGGTGAGGCGAGTGCTCACTTCAGATCCTCCCTGCTCGAGACAGCGCACATGATCACGCCCACTAATGTGGCGCATCTGCGACGCCGATGACAGCGCGCATTTCGGAAGACCGACCTCGGAGCGCGATGGAAACGCAGTTTCCTGGTGAACGCCCCTGATGAGGGGCGGTCGCGCCCGGACCGAACCTGGGCCCGGGAAGAGCGCGCAGCTGCAGACTGGAGCCCCTGACGGACTCCGCGGCGACGCACCGGGTCGATCATGCCGGCGCCGGTGAACGGATCAGGGTCAGGCCGGGGTGCCCGGCCGAAGCGCGTTCGCACCGGGATGCCGGGGGCCGGCATCCCGATGCGTCATGCCACGACCTCGGGTCAGGGCGCCTCGAGGGGAATGATGGGCAGCACCACGTGGGATGCCTGCCCTTCACTCATGTGGACGGTCTGCCGCGCGACCTTCATGGCGGAGGTCTTGGCGAAGGGCGCTCCGGTATTCAGGTTGCGGGCAAGGCGCGGATAGTTGCTGCTGGTCACGTCCACCCGCAGGCGATCCCCGGCGGAGAGCCGATAGCTGGTCGCCCACAGATCGATGTCGAAGCGCGTCACCTCTCCCGGCTCGAGGAACACCTCGCGCTCGAAGCCCTCGCGGAAGCGGGCGCGGAGCACGCCGTCCACGAGATTGATGGCGCGGCCGTCGGGCTTCACCACGATCAGTTTCGCCATGAAGTCCGTATCCGGCGCCGAGGATGCCGCGTAGAGCACGGCGCGCACGGGTCCGGTGATCTCCATGGGGCCCTCGACGGGCTCGGAGACGAAGCGCAGAACGTCCTCGCGATCGTCGAGGGGCGTCTGGTCGAAGGCCCCGCGCAGCGTCGGCCGCATGATGTTGCCGCCGAGGGTCGGTACCGGATTCGCCGGATCGTAGCGATAGCGCATGGGTTCGGCATCGGCCGCCGGCGGCTCGGGACCGAGCCCGCCGCCCGCATGGAGATACCAGGGCGTGTATTCGGTTCGCTCGAGGGGCCAGTCCTGCTCGTCGCGCCACTCGTTGGCGCCCATGACGAAGATGCGCACCGGCGCCATCTCCGGCAGCGGCTTGCCCTTGAGCCAGTGATCGAACCAGGCGAGCTGGATGCCCTCGGCGTCGATCAGGGCGTCGGCCCCGAAGTCCACCTCTCCGGTCGTCGTCGACTGGTTCCAGCCGTGCGGCCAGGGGCCGATGATCAGACGCTGGCCATCGCGCGCTTCCTGGGTCATCGCCTCCTTGCGCATGGTGACGTAGCTGCCGATGGTGCTGCGCAGGAACACGTCGTACCAGCCCCCGATGTTCAGCGCCGGGACCCGCATCTCGTCGGCGCGGGCCTCGAGATCGAGGGGCCGCCAGTAGGCGTCGTAGGTGGGGTGTGCGAGCCAGTCCTGGAAGTGGCGCACGTCGAAGCCGAGGCTCGGCCCGAGGGTCTCCAGGGGCAGGTGATCGATCTCCTCCTCCCAGCGGATCGGGAAGCCGCCGTTCGTGCGGTAGGCGGCGACGCCCATGCCCCAGCCAGCGCGGGAGAGGAGCGAGAAGGCGCCCCCCGGATAGGCGACGTCCCGGTAGTAGTTGCCCGGGCTCATGGCCGGTGCGATGGCGACCAGCTCGGGTTGCGCATTCAGCGCCGCAAGCCACTGCACGGAGGCGAGATAGGACGTGCCGAACATGCCGACCTTGCCGTTGGACCAGGGCTGGTCCGCGATCCAGGAGATGGTGTCTCCGCCGTCGGCGATTTCCTGGAAGTAGGGGTACCAGTGCCCTTCCGAATCGAAGCGGCCGCGCACGTTCTGGATCACGAAGGCATAGCCGTTGGCCGTGGCCCAGCGCGCATAGCGCTGCCTCACTCCGGCCGATCCGTTGCCGTACATGTCGCGCACGAACAGGGTCGGATAGGGGCCATCGTCACCCGGCAGGTAGACATCCGTCGCCAGGCGCACGCTGTCCCGCATGGGGACCATGACGTGATAGCGGACCGAGAGCGTGTCCGGGAAAGCGGGCTCTGCGGCGTCTACCGGCAGAATGACGAAAGCAAGGAGGCCGAGCAGAAGGCTTCGTACGGACATGCACCATCTCCGGATAGGCGAATCAAGGGGCCACTGGATCGTGCTCGCCAGGTCGAACTCGCCGCTGGGCCGAGCGCCGCGTCGGACTATCCTCGCACGGTTCACTGGACCGGGAGACCGGACGGACCCGTCCTCGCAGTTTCAGCCCCTTCGCCCTGCAACGTGCACGAAGGGGCCTTGATGCGCCGGGCCTCGCCGATCACCTCACCAGCGGTACGCGCCCCGGAGGTACCAGCTGCCGCCGGTGAACCCGTAGGGCGACGTGGTGTCGTAGAACCCGTTGCCGATGCCATTCACCGGACGCACCTCGTCCGGATAGTCATTGAACAGGTTGTTCGCACCGCCGTAGATGGAGATGCCGTTCGGAAACTCGAAGCCGGCCTCGAGGTCCACGATCCACGCAGCGTCGTTGCTCGTGTCGTTCGCCGGGTTGGCATTGATGTTGTCCCAGGCACCGAACTGCGTCGCGCGCAGGTTGGCGACCCAGCCGCCGAAGGTGTAGACGCTGCTCAGGACGAGCTTGGAGGACGGAATCGCGCGCGTGTAGGTGCCGAGACGACCGCGGTCGAACTGCTCGATGGGCGAGCCGTCCGCGAGCACCAGACCGGCCAGCTCCGGCGGATTCGGATCCACGCTCGTGACTTCATCGTCGTTGTAGTTGTACGCGATGCTCGTGTTCAGCGACCCCCAGGAATCGCTCACGGCCCAGGTGCCCACGACGTCCACGCCTCGGGTCTGGGTGTCGATGGCGTTGGTGAAGTAGTTCGCGCCGCCGAGGGACTCGTCGAAGCCTGCAGCATCGAGCAGGGCGGAGATCTCGTCGCCGATGGTCCCGCCACCGAGGGCCGCACGGCCGTCCCCCCGGTTGAACTGTGAAGACAGGGCGATCCGGTCATCGACCTCGATCTGATAGAAGTCGACGGTCAGGCTCACGCTGTCGATCGGCGAGAGCACGAAACCGACACTCAGGTTCGTGGAGGTCTCGGGCACGAGCGGTTCCGCACCCAGGGCCTGGGCGGCAGGGTCCGTGCCGGGCAGGGTCTGCCGAACGACGATCGTCTCGGCGATCCCGTCGTCATCGAGATCCTGGAACTGTCCACGGCTGCCGCGGAAGCCCAGCTGCTGGATGCTCGGCGCCCGGAAACCGGTGTTGAAGGACCCGCGCACCGCGAGCCGCTCCGAGAATTCGTAGCGACCGCTGAGCTTGTAGATGAACTCGCTGCCCGAATCGTCGGAGAAGTCCTCGTAGCGGCCCGCCAGCGACAGGAAGGTCTTCTCGTTCGGCTCCCAGCCCAGCTCGAGGTAGCCGTTGACGTTGTCGCGATCGACGTCGTTCACCGCCTCCGGGGCGAAACCCGGGAAGCCCTGCGCCTCGGGCGGCGCCCCGTTTCCACCGTCGATGTAGCTCAGCTCCTCGCCCTGGCGGATCTCGAAGCCCTCGTTGCGGAACTGGGCCCCGAAGGACGTCTGGAGCATGCCCGCGTTGCCCAGATCCGAGCGCTTGGTGGCGTCGATCTGGAGGACGAATTCGTCGGCATCGATGCCACCGAGGAAGAAGGACGTGGGGCTGGCGGCCCCAAGACTCGCATTGAGGCCGAGCGTGTTGTACCAGTCCGTCTCGTTGGTGCCGTAGCTGCCCGACGCATCCACGTCGAAGCCCATGAACTCGCCGCGGGCACCCAGGACGAGCTCGTAGTCGTCCTCACGGATCTCCTCGCGGGGCCGATAGCCGAAGGGATAGATCTCCGGCACGTTGCGCGCATCCCCCGGCGCACGGAAGGTGAAATCCAGCACGGAGTCGCGCTGCGCGTAGGTCCCGAAACCGTACAGCTCGACCCCGCCGAGGTTGTAGCCCGCGTTCAATGCGCCGGAGACGACGTTCTGGGGGAAGTTGCCGTAGTTGCTCGTGACCAGGCGGTCGATCGTGAATTCCCTGGGGTCGAGCGATCCATCACCCTGCAGGGGGAAGATGTTCCGGCCGCCGGGCTCACCGGGCAGCGGAACGGGCCGCGCGCGATTGGAGAACTCGGATTCGCGGAAGTCGACGGACAGGTTCACGAACCCTTCCTCTCCCAGGGAAAGGCCCTGGTTGAAGCCTGCACTCAGGATCTCGCCGTCGTCCCGATCGAAGTTCTCGCGCCCCGAGGCCGTGAGTTCCCCGCCCTCGTCGGCGTCCTTCAGGATGATGTTGATGACGCCGGCGATGGCGTCCGACCCGTACTGCGCGGCCGCGCCGTCGCGGAGCACCTCGATGCGCTTGATCGCCGAGTTGGGGATCATGTTGAGATCGACGCCCGCGGACCCGCTGTAGAGACCGGTGGCCGTGTTGATCAGCGCCGTCTTGTGCCGGCGCTTGCCGTTCACCAGGATCAGCGTCTGATCCGGATTCAGGCCGCGCAGACCTGCAGAGGCGATGAAGGTCGCCGTTCCGCCGCCCGCTCGCTGCGGAAGATTGATGGACGGCACGAGATAGCGGAGCGATTCGAAGAGGCCGACCTGCGGCACCCGCTGCAGATCCTCGGCCGTGAAGACGTCGATCGGCGTCGGGCTGTCCGTGATCACTCTGGGCGCACCGCGCACGCCCGTCACCACGACCGTCTCGAGGTAGGCGCTGTCGTCCTGGGCCATCGCTGCTTCCTGCGCTGCAACGGCCTGCGGACCGGCGAGCAGCACCGCGATGCTCGCGAGGAGCGACTTTCGCGACGTACCGTTTTCCTTCTGCATGGGGATCTCCGTGCCTGTCGTGGATGGCGTGGTCTGGGACGTCAGGACGATCACGCCGCCTTCGGTCATTTGTGCGGTCAGCCCCGTGCCGTCGAGCAGGACCGCGAGTGCCTCATCGGGCGTGAGGTGCCCGGATACTTCGTTCACGTCGGTCCGGCCGGCGAGCTCATAGGGATAGAGCACGTTCGCACCCGCGACTCGAGCGATCGCTTCGAGCGCGGGGCCGAGCGCCCCCTCGGACACCTGGAACTCGTAGCGGCCCTCCCCGCCGGGTTCCGCCAGCGCAGCCCCAGCCACCTGGAGCAGCGCGATCAGGCACAGGGAACGCAGCCACCCGCGCCTTCGCATGCGGCACTGGACGCAGTGCCCGAGGCCTGGGTGGATGGTTCTGCTGTCGCCTATGTACTGGGATGCACGCAGGCCCGGAATCCTCAGGTTCGACTTCGAAATTTCTTCGGGAACGCGGAGCGCGCGCCCGAAGCAGGGGCGGGCGTGACGCTCAGACGCCGGGGGAGAGCACGATTCGGCCATCTCCCACCCGTTCGACATTGATCCCGAAGACCAGCTCCAGCGACTCGAAGAGCGCCTCGGTCTCCCCGACCCTGAAGTAGCCTCCGATCGGCAACGACTCCAGACGCTCGTCCGCGATGGAGATCTCGAGGTCCGTGTAACGGCTCACGTCGTCGACGACCGTACGGAGCGACTCCCCCGCGAAGATGACCACGCCGTCGCGCCAGGAGAGCTTGCGATCGATCTCGGTCTCCGAGGCGGGGGCCACCTCCTGACGGTCGCGGGAGTAGAGGACCGTATTGCCCGCCGCGACCTCCACGGGGGCCGACTGGGGCGCGGCCGCGAGATCCGGCTGGTCGCTCTGGAAGGTCACCTCCACACGGCCCTCGGCCACCGTCACTTCGAGTACCTCGCGATCCTTCAGTCGTGTCGCGAAGGCCGTTCCGACGGCGCGCACCGAGCCGGCCCGGGAGGACACGGTGAAGGGTCGATCAGGATCGTGGGCGACCTCGAAGAAAGCTTCTCCCTGCAGCAGTCGGACGCGGCGGGCGTCGTCCGCAAGATGCACGGACAGCGCCGTGTCCGTGTTCAGGCGCACGACCGTCCCATCGGCGAGATCGATGGTGCGCTGCTCCCCGACTGCAGTGACGTAGTCACGGGACGGATCCGGCTGGGGCCGCTGAGGCAGAACGCCGAACTGCACCACCCCGACCGCAAGGAGCAGCGCCGCCGCCATCGCGAGCAGGGCCCCGCGCCGGGCCGGGGACCACAATGCGTCCGGCGCCGGAACCTCGACGGAGTCAGCGATATCATCGAGCTCCCGGAGCACCTCTGCCGCCTCCCAGGTCGACGTCAGCCGCCGGTAGGCATCCCGGTGACGCTCGCTCGCCTTCAGCCAGGCCGCAAGGGCCGCCGCACCGTCGACCCCGAAGTCCTCCTCGCCCTGGCGGACGATCCAGGTCGCGGCCTCCAGCTCGATTGCCTCGCGATCGGGAAACTCGACCACCTTCTGCGTTCCCTTGCTCATGGCTGATCCCGTCTCCCTGGGCGTGCACTCTGGTGCATCGTCTCGCCATCCATCGTCCGACCGAATTCGTCAGGCTCGTATCCCTGCTCGACGAGGAACGCATGACAGCGCACGAGCCCGAGGGCCACATGCTTTTCCGCTGCACTCACCGAAATGCCCATGCGATTGGCGATCTGCTTGTAGGACAGCCCTTCCATGCGCCTCAAGAGGAACGCCTTCCTGCACTTCGGCGGCAGCCGGACGACCGCCATGGTGAAGGCTCGCAGCTTGCGCCGACTGTCCAGCGCCTCGGTGCCGTCGCCCGCGGTCGTGTGAGTGGGGAGCGCCGTCGCCTCGAAATCCACAGTACCGTCTATCGGCGAACCCTGGGATCTCCTGAGATCCGCGAGCGCCGTGTTCCGCGCAACCTGGAACAGAAAGGGCTTGGGATGCTCGACGACGTTCTTCAATTCCGCCGCATAGGCCTTCACGAAGGCCTCCTGCAGCACGTCCTCCGCATCGACGCCCGGCGCCAGATGCCTGCGCACGAGCCGGCGCAGCGCCGGCTTGTGCTTCATGAAGACCCGATAGATCTCGGACATCGAGGAATTTCCCGCTGAGCGAAGCGACTCTGGAGCATTCTTGCTTGCGCGCGAAACGCGAACGCTCCGGCCCAGGGGCGCCATTGATGGGGCCTGCCGGAATTCATGTCAACTCGATGACGGCCCCTTCCCGTCACCGGACCGAGCCTGTCCGCACCCATCAGCAGGCCGGGAAGATGAAGATGAGGAAATCCGGCACTCGGGCATCTCATCAGTAAGAGACGCCGGAATTCCGGCGCTTCGAAGTCTGCTTCGCATGGCGAGGGCCGACTGGTCGAGCTGCGGCCCCATGGTTCATGCTCCCCGGGTCGGCCAGGTGTCGCGCCAATGAAGCGCGCGCTCGCGCGCTTTCGTACGAGCGCGCCGCCCCTGACCATTCACAACCAAGGCGATTCCCCCATGGACGAGATGCCGAACCCTCGCGACCCTGTTTTCGAGAACCGCTTCCGCCTCCGGACGGCCCTTGCGATCGCATCGCGTCCCCTCGCGATGGGTTGTCTGGCGATGGCTGCCTGCAGCGCCGTACCGGGGTTCGCGGCGCAGTCATCGGCCGCGCCGACCTTCACGGCCGTTCAGCCCACGCTCTTCGCCGTGCCCGGCTCCCTCGCGAACGCCTGGGCAGATGTCGACGGCGATGGCGATCCGGACCTTGCGGTGTCCATGAAGAGCGGTGCCATCCTGCTCTACGAGAACGACAACGGGCGCTTCCGGTCGATCGGCGCGGAAATGGGCCTGCCGGTGCAGGGCGAGGAGATCCGCGGGCTGTCCTGGGGCGATTTCGACGGTGACGGGGACCCCGATCTGCTCGCCGGGTCGAACGTGGCGCCGATTCCGAGCCGCAACTATCTCTATCGCCACGATGGGGACCGATTCACCGAGATCGCCGTGGAAGCCGGTGCGGCAACGCCGGGACGCTCGAGCCGTCAGGCAAACTGGGTCGACTTCGACGGCGACGGCGATCTCGATCTCTACACGGCGGACCGAGCAGGCGCGAATCGTCTGCTCCGCAATATCGGCGCGGGCAGCAGCAAGCGCTTCCAGGGCACGCCCTACGCGGCAGGGGCGATCGACGTACGGCGAACCGTGGGCGCCTGCTGGTTCGACTTCGATCGCGACGGCGATCTCGATCTCTTCCTCGCCAACCAGTCCGGGGACAGCGATGCGCTCTGGCGCAACGACGGCGACCGCTTCGTCGACGTCGCGCCGGCCCTGGGCATGGATCAGACCCAACGCTGGCTCGACGAAGGCGGCGTCGGCTGCGCACCCGGGGACTACGACGGCGACGGTGATCCGGATCTCTACGTGGGCACCTACGGCGACAATCTGCTCTATCGCAACGACACCCGGGACGGCAGGCCCCGGTTCGTCGAGGTCGCACGAAGCAGCGGCCTCGCGGATCCGCACAGCGTCGTCGGTGCGGACTGGGGAGACGTGGACAACGACGGGGATCTCGATCTCTTCGTCGCGGCCTACGAGCGTGTCGATGGCGTCCAGGAACCGCGCAACGCGCTCTTCATCAATGACGGGGGCCGTTTCACGAACGTGCTGGCCGTCGACGATCCAGCCAATGCTGCGGATCACGGCGTGGTCTGGATCGACTACGACGGCGACGGGGACCTCGATCTCTCCCTCACCGACGGCTACGGCGACGTGGGCGGGCACGCGGT
>JAZBPI010000162.1:0-2421 GCA_036351555.1 Pseudomonadales bacterium | reverse complement strand
CCTGTGCGAGCACGCTTAAACGGCGACCAGAGAGCACTTCGCCGCACTCATCGCCGCTGAAGCTGGCTCCCACGAAGGGCATGGCGACGCCCCTGTGCGAGCACGCTTCAGCGGCGACCCACCACGCCCCCGCCCGCGGACCCCCTCGCCCGTTGCCATGAACGCAGCCAGGGGCGAAGGTCCGCTCATCAGCGACGCTGCGCGGAGCCTGCGCCATGCCACGCCCTTCACTCCTTCCCCGACTCGGTGCCCGGCGCGGCGCGGCGCTGCTCCTGGCCGCCCTCGCGCTCGTGCCGGGGCGGGCGTCCCTGGCCGCACCGGCCGCCGACTACGACCTGATCCTGCGGGGCGGACGCATCGTCGACGGTACGGGCAATCCCTGGTTCCGGGGCGACGTCGGCGTGCGCGGCGATCGCATCGCGGCCCTGGGCGATCTGTCCGACGCCAGCGCCGCCACGGTGCTCGACGTCACCGACCTGCTGGTCGCACCGGGCTTCATCGATTCGCACTCGCATGCGGGGCCGGGGCTCGCCACCCCCGGCCTCAGCCACGGCGAGCCGCTCCTCGCCCAGGGCATCACCACGGTGTTCGTGAATCCCGACGGCGGCGGCGCCGTGGATCTGCCCGCGCAGCAGGCGGCGCTCCTCGCCGACGGTCTCGGCGTGCACGTCGCCCAGTTCGTGCCCCACGGCGCCGTGCGCGAGGCAGTGCTGGGCATGGCCGATCGCCCGCCCACGGACGCCGAGCTCGACGCCATGCGCGCCCTGGTGCGCGAGGGCATGGCGGCCGGCGCCTGGGGCCTGTCGAGCGGGCCCTTCTATGCGCCCGGGAGCTTCGCGAGCACGGCGGAGCTCGTGGCCCTCGCCGAGGTGGCCGCGGAATTCGGCGGCGCCTATCAGAGCCACGTGCGCGACGAGGCGGACTACGGGGTGGGCCTCATGGGCGCCCTCGACGAGGTGATCACCATCGCCCGGGAGGCGCGCCTGCCCGGCGTGCACACGCACGTGAAGGCCCTGGGGCCCTCCGTGTGGGGCTTCTCCGGCGCCATCGTCGCGCGCATCGAGCGCGCCCGCGCCGAGGGCGTGGAGGTCTACACGGATCAGTACCCCTACCTCGCCTCGGCCACGAGCCTCGCCGCCGCCCTGCTGCCGCGCTGGGCCCAGGCCGGCGGCCGCGCGGCGCTCCTGGAGCGGCTGGACGACGCAACGGACGCCGCACGCATCCGCACGGCGGTGGCCGAGAATCTCGCGCGCCGGGGCGGCGCCGAGCGCATCGCCTTCCGCCGCGTGGCGCACGATCCCGCCCTCGAGGGGCGGCGCCTGTCCGAGGTGGCGGCGCAGTGGGGCACGAGCCCCGTGGAGGCGACCCTGCGCCTCGTCGCGGCCGGCGATGCGGGCATCATCTCCTTCAACATGGACGAGGCCGACGTGCGCACGCTCATGCGCCAACCCTGGACCATGACGGCCTCGGACGGGGGCCTGGTGCCCTTCGGCGAGGGCGTGCCCCATCCGCGCAACTACGGCACCTTCCCGCACAAGCTGCGCCGCTACGTGCTCGAGGAGGGCGTGCTGTCCTTCGAGGATGCGGTGCGCTCCATGACGTCCCTGCCCGCGCAGGTCTACCGCATGCGCGACCGCGGCCGCCTCGCCCCGGGCATGATCGCGGACATCGTGGTGCTCGACCCCGCCACCCTCACCGACCGCGCCACCTTCACCGCCCCGCACCAGCTCGCCGAAGGCGTGGTGCAGCTCTTCGTCGCCGGCGAACGCGCCATCGCCGACGGCCGCTTCACCGGCGTGAAGGCCGGCCGCGTCCTGCGGCGCGGGGAGTGAGCGCAGCGCGCCGCATCGTCGCCGCTGAAGCTGGCTCCCACAGAGGGGTGATGCATACGCTGTGGGAGCATGCTTCAGCAGCGACCGGCAAGCGCCTCGCAGAATTCGTCGCCGCTGAAGCTGGCTCGCACAGGGGGAGTGGCACCTGCGCAGTGGAAGCACGCTTCAGCGGCGACTGGACAACGCATCGCAGCATCATCGCCGCTGAAGCTCGCTCGCACAGTGGGAGTGGTACCTGCGCCGTGGGAGCACGCGTCAGCAGCAACCCGCCTTGCCTTCGATCATTCCCCGGCAGCGGCTCTGAGCCGATCGATCTCGATTCCGTCCCGGCCTTCGGCCTCCGCCCACGCATGGATGTGGTTCCAATCGATGGTCTGGCGACGCGCAACCAGCACCGCCTGGTCCCAGCACTGCCGATCGTTGTGGTACCAACAGGCCGCCAGACGATCGATCACGCTCAGCGTGGGCGTGATGATTCGTAGCGGCCCGAACGCCGTCTCCAGACGCGGGACCGCGTCGTGATCGACGACGAGATCGCCGAAGCCGAGCGGCGAAGGTGGAAACTCGAGCAACCAGGAAACAGAGGGAT
>JAZBPI010000161.1:0-3656 GCA_036351555.1 Pseudomonadales bacterium | reverse complement strand
GAGCTGTTGACGTTGAAGATCGCTGCCCCCCTGTGCGAGCCAGCTTCAGCGGCGACGCGCGAATCGACCGCCCTCCCGGTCGCCGCTGAAGCGTGCTCCCACAGCGCAGTTCCGCCGCATTCGAGCTGTCGACGTTGAAGCTCGCTGCCCCCCCGTGGGAGCCAGCTTCAGCGGCGACCGGACTCATGCGCGCCCGTCTCGATCGCGTTCGAAGCGGCGCTGCTTGAGTCGCGCGAGCATGCGATCGAAGGTGTTGGCGAAGGCCTGCTTCTCGCGATCCCCGTAGGGCACGGGGCCACCGGTCATGGCCCCGGTGCTGCGCATCTCGTCCATCATGTTGCGCAGGGCGAGGCGCTCGCCCGCGTTCTGCGCATCCATCTCGTTGCCGCGCGGATCGGTCACGGCGACGCCGTTCTCCACGAGCTTGGCGCCGAGCGGAATGTCCTGGGTGATGACCAGATCGCCGGGCACGGCCTCGTCGACGATGTAGTCGTCGGCCGCGTCGAAACCCTGGGGCACGGTCACGGCGCGCACGTTCGGCGTCCGCGGCACGGCAAGGACGCTGTTGGCCACGAGAATCACCTCGATGCCGCGGCGGTGCGCCGCGCGGTAGAGGATCTCCTTCACGGGCCGCGGACAGGCGTCCGCGTCGACCCAGACCCGGATCCGCTCGCTCATGCGCGGCGCGGCCGCCGGTTCGGACGCGAGTGACGCCACTCGGCGAGCAGCATGCGCAGGGCCGCCACGAAGGCCAGTGGCTGATCGAGGAACACGTGATGCTGCGCTTCCGGCAGGGCCATGAAGGGCACGGATTCGTCGAGCACCTTGAACATGTAGTCGGCGATCTCCTGATCGAAGAGATAGCTGTCGTCGCCGTACATGACCGCCACCCGACAGGTCAGGCGGCCGAGGTCCTCGCCGGAGTTCACGAAGGGGAGCTTCTCGAACATCCGGTCGTCGAACTTCCAGGTCCAGCCCCCCTCGACCTCCATGATCGAATGGCGGCCGATGAAGTCGAGGATGAACTCGTTCTCGCAGTCCTGCGGCGGCATGAGCCGGAAGCGGCCGAGGGCCGTCTCGAAATCCGGATAGACCCGCTTGCGGCGGATCGGCGAGCGTCGTGGATCGCGCTCCCAGGCGTAGTCCGGCGGACGCACCGGCGAGTCCACGAGTACCACGCCACCGAGCGCGTCGCCGTGGCGCAGCGCCGTCTGGATGGTGACGAAGCCGCCGAAGCTGTGCCCGACCACGATGGTGTCGGCGCCGAAGCCGGCATCCCGGGCCACGGAGATGACCTCGTCGGCGAACAGCTCCGGCGAGTAGGCGTCGCGATGACCGCTGTCGCCCATGCCCGAGAGATCCAGGGCCGCGACCCGGTAGTCGTCGAGGAAGAAGGGCGCGATGAAGCGCCACCAGTTCGCGTGCGCACCATTGCCGTGCACGAGCACCAGGCCGGGCAGGGCGTCATCCCGGGCCCAGTAGAGGTAGTTGATCGCCGCGCCGCCGACGTCGACGGAACGGTGATCGCAGGGCTCCTCGATGGCACGACGGAATCAGCCGGGCGCCTCGACGGACTCGTTCATGCAGCGTCTCCTGACTCGAAACCGGCACGCATTCTACGCCGTGCCCCGCGCAGCGTCCGGCCGCCGGGCACGCTGGCCGCCCTTCGGGCCGTGCCGCGACGCCGGCACAGGCGCACGCGTACAATGACGCACCGGCGCGGGGCCGGGAACGGGGGCGCACAGCAATGGCCGAAGTGCTCGACGAGCTGATCGATCTGCTCGACCTCGAGGAGATCGAACGCAATCACTATCGCGGGCAGAGCCCGGACGACTCCTGGCAGCGCGTCTACGGGGGTCAGGTGCTCGGCCAGGCCCTCGTGGCCGCCTCGCGGACCGTCGAGGACCAGCAGCGCCACGCCCATTCCCTGCATGCCTATTTCCTGCGCCCCGGTGATCCGAAGGTGCCCCTGCTCTACGTCGTCGACCGGATCCGCGACGGGCGCTCCTTCACCACGCGTCGCGTGATCGCGATCCAGCACGGCCGCCCCATCTTCAGCATGTCGATCTCCTTCCAGGTGCAGGAGGAGGGCCTGACGCACCAGTTCTCCATGCCCGAGGTCCCGGACCCCGAGTCCCTCGAGCCGGAAGCGGTGCTGCGCCGCCGCCACGCCGAAGCGGCCGGCCTCGACGAGGAGATGATCGCGCGCTTCGCGCGGGAGCGGCCCATCGAGGTCCGCGAGCTGGATCCGCAGAACCCCTTCGCCCCGGAGAAGCGGCCGCCGCACCAGACGTCCTGGATGCGCGTCGCCGGACGCATGCCCGACGATCCGCGCCTGCATCAGTGCGCGCTCGCCTATCTGTCCGACTGGTCCCTCCTCGACACCTGCACCTGGCCGCACGGCGTCTCCTTCATGCAGGAGAACTTCCAGACCGCGAGTCTCGATCACGCCATGTGGTTCCATCGTCCGTTCCGCGCCGACGAGTGGCTCCTCTACGTGCAGGACAGCCCCGCCGCCGGGGGCGCCCGGGGCTTCAATCGCGGCACCATCTACACGCGGGACGGCCAGCTCGTGGCCTCGGTCGCGCAGGAAGGTCTGATCCGCCTGCGCGAGGACGATCAGTGAGCTTCGAGAAGATCGCGTTCGTCAGCAGCCGCAGCGAGGATTCCCTCGAGGCCAAGGCGGCCCTCGAGCAGCGCTACGCGCACTGCGCCCCGGCCGATGCGGACGTGATCGTGGCGCTGGGCGGCGACGGCTTCATGCTCGAGACCCTGCACCGGAACATGAACCGCAAGGTGCCGATCTACGGCATGAACCGCGGCACCGTGGGCTTCCTGCTGAACGAGTACAGCGAGGACGATCTGCCCGCGCGCCTGAATAGCGCACAGCAGGCGATCCTGCATCCGCTGACCATGGTCGCCATCACCGACGCCGGCGTGGAGCAGCACGCGAAGGCCATCAACGAGGTCTCCCTGCTGCGCCAGACGCGTCAGGCCGCGCACCTGCGCGTGCTCGTCGACGGCCGCGAGCGCATCGATCGCCTGATCTGCGACGGCGCCCTGGTGTCCACGCCCGCCGGCTCCACCGCCTACAACCTGTCCGCGCACGGCCCCATCCTGCCCATCGGCTCCCAGGCCCTGGCGCTGACGCCGATCAGCGCCTTCCGGCCGCGGCGCTGGCGCGGCGCCGTGCTGCCCATCACCGCCCGCGTGACCTTCGAGGTGCTCGACAACTACAAGCGCCCCGTCTCCGCCGTGGCCGATGCCACGGAAGTGCGCAACGTCGTCGAGGTGCACGTGCAGCAGGACGCCGAGACCGAGCTGCATCTGCTCTTCGACGCCGAGCACAACCTCGAGGAACGCATCCTCCGCGAGCAGTTCCTGCACTAGGCATTGCCAGTCGCTGACGACTCGCTGGCACTCCCTGTGGGAGCACGCGTCAGCGGCGACCGCGATCCCCACGATCGGAGCGACCACCGTCGCGGCTGAAGCTCGCTCCCACAGGGGCGCATCCCTCTCTGCAAGCACGCATCAGCGGCGACCCGGATCCCACGATCGAAGCGACACTCGTCGCAGCTGAAGCTCGCTTGTATGGTTCTTCGTGTCCTGAATCAGGAAGATTCAAGACGCCGGGGTGGGCGGGACGAAAGCTGCTT
>JAZBPI010000160.1:0-14508 GCA_036351555.1 Pseudomonadales bacterium | reverse complement strand
TGAATTGATGACCGGGCGGGTGGCCGCAGCGGTGGCCATCTGCGTGGCCGGCTACCTCGGCTACAACTCACCGGGCTTCGTCGCCCAGGTGGTGGCCTTCGCCTTCGGGCTTGCTGCCGCGTCGCTGTTCCCCGCGATCCTCATGGGCATCTTCAGTCTCCGCGTCACGCGCGAGGGCGCGATCGCGGGCATGGTGAGCGGGCTGCTGTTCACCCTCGGCTACATCCTCTGCTTCAAGGGGGTCTTCATCGAACCGCTGTTCGACGACGTCGCCGCCAACTGGCTGTTCGGCATCTCGCCGGAAGGCATCGGCACCCTGGGCATGGTGTTGAACTTCGCCGTCGCCTTCGCCGTGAGCGCGGTCACCGAGCCGCCGCCGCCCGCCGTGCGCGCGCTCGTCGAGCACATCCGGGTGCCGCGCGGAGCCGGCGGTGCCGTCGCCCACTGAGGGGCGGCCGGGCCCCGTCCCGCCGGGGGACGTGGCGCGCTTCCTCGCGCAGACGGCGCCCTTCTCGATGCTCACGCCGCCGCAGCGCGACCGGGCCATCGCCGCCATGGAGATCGCCTTCGCGCGCGTCGGCGAGCGGCTGGTGCAGGCGGGGCGGCGCAACGCGCATCTGTTCCTGATCCGCCGTGGGGCCGTGGAAATCACCTCGGGCGACGGCGATCTCGTCGCACGCGCAGGCGAAGGCCGCTGCTTCGGCCACGTCTCGCTGCTCTCCCGGGAGGTCGCGCGTTTCGACGTCCGCTGCATCGAGGACACCCTCTACTATCGCCTGCCCGCCGGCGTCTTCCAGTCCCTCTGCTCGGACGTCGAGCCCTTCCGGTCCTACTTCCGGGACGACGCGCAAAGGCGTCTGTCCCGCGCCGTCGCAGGGCGGCGCGAGACCGAAACCGGTTCCACGCCCGCGGGGCGGCTGCTCCGGGGCCCGGCGGCCGTCATCGATGCGACCGCACCGGTCGGCGAAGCCGCCCGGGTCATGACCCTCGCCGGCGCATCGGCCATTGCCGTGCTCCGCGCCGATCGCCTGGTGGGCATCCTCACGGATCGGGATCTGCGCACGCGGGTGCTCGCGCGGCACCAGGGGCCGGAGCGTCCCGTGGCGGACGTCATGACGCCGGACCCCTGGACCGTGACCGGCGAGGCATCACTCGCGGAGGTCCTCGCCCTGATGCTCGCCCGGGGCGTGCACCACGTTCCCGTGCTCGGTGACGGCACCCTGCTCGGCATGCTCGACCGCGAGGATCTGCTCCGCGCCGAGCAGGATCATCCCGTCCATCTGCTCGCGGACATCGATGCGGCGCCCGACGAGGACGCACTCATCGCCCAGGCCCTGCGTCTGCCTGCCCTCATCGTGCGCATGGCCGAGGCCGACGCCCTCGCGGAACACATCGGCCGTGTCGTCAGCGCCGCCACCGATGGCCTGACGCGCCGCCTGCTGCACTTCGCGGAACAGGCGCTCGGACCGGCCCCGGCCCCCTGGGCCTGGATCGCCCTGGGATCCCAGGGGCGGGAGGAACAGTTCGCCGGATCGGACCAGGACAACGCGCTGATCCTTCATCCGGAGACCCGGGATGCGGATCTGCCCTGGTTCGCCGCGCTCGCCGAGCGGGTCTGCGCAGGGCTCGATGCCTGCGGGATCCCGCGCTGCCGCGGCGACGTCATGGCGACGAATCCGGCCTGGCGCATGACCGTGGACGCCTGGCAGCGCACCTTTCGCAAATGGACGACGGAGCCCGAAGCCCGCGCCCTCATGCACGCCTGCATCTTCTTCGACCTGCGCCACGGCGCCGGCGACCCCGCACTCACTCATGCCGTGCGGGAATCCATGCACGAGCAGGCGCGCAACTCGCGCCTGTTCCTCACCCTGCTCGCACACAATGCGGCGCGGCAGACGCCACCGCTCGGGTTCTTCCGGCGCTTCGTGCTCGAGCATGGCGGCGATCACGCCGATCGTCTCGATCTCAAGCACCGCGGTGCGGCACCGCTGACGGACGTGGCCCGCGTGCACGCACTGGTGAGCGGCATTCGCGGCTCACACACCGCAGACCGGCTCCGCGCCTGCAGCGGTGAGCGCCTCGCCGAGTCCAGCGTGCGCAGCCTCGTGGACGCCCTCGAATTCATCAACCACGTCCGTGTGACCCATCAGGCGGCCCTGCTGCGCAGCGGGGAGGCGCCGGACAACTTCGTCGCACCCGACGCCCTGTCTCCTCTCGAACAACGCCATCTGCGCGCCGCCTTCGAGGTCGTCAGAGACGCCCAGCGGGTTCTGGTCAATGAATTCCATCTGGCATGAATGGCGTCGACGTCGCCGGGCCCGGCGTGTCTCGGCGCACGAGGCGCGTCCCCTGGCCCGCGCGCAGGCGCGGGCCTGGTCCCGGCCCGCGCCGCAGGACCGCTTCCTCGCGCTCGATCTCGAACTCTCGGCCCTGTCGCCGAGGCAGGGCGAGATCCTGTCCATGGGATGGGTCGCCGTGGACGCCGATCGCATTCCCCTGGCGAGCGCACGCCATCTGGTCCTGCGCGGCGAAGAGACCGTGGGACCCTCGGCAGTGATCCACGGCATCCTCGATCAGGACCGGGAAGGGGGCGTCGCACTGCGCGCGGCTCTCCTCTGCCTCAGCCGCGCCCTGCGCGGACGGACACTGCTGCTCTTCCATGGCGGGCTCGATCAGGCGTTTCTCGACGACGCCTGGCAGCGCGTCCTCGGCGCCCCCTTCCTCGCGCCCTGGCGCGACGTGCAGCGGCTCGCCATGGATCGCCTCGAGCGCCAGGGCGTGCCCCTGGAGGGGGGCGCGACGACGCTCGCCGCGCTGCGCCGGCACTGGAAGCTGCCGCCGCATGACGCCCACGACGCCCTGGGCGACGCCCTCGCGACGGCGGAACTCTTCCTCGCGCAGCGACGCTGACCGCCGGCCTCCGGTCCCCCTCAGGGCACGCTCGAATCGTCCTCAGGTCGGATCGTTCTCGATTCGCGTGACCCAGTAGTCCGCGTCGAAGGCATGGTCGCCGAGCAGCTGGCGCCAGAAGCGGATGCGCGCGATGTACTCCAGGCGACCGGTGTCGGCCTCGAACCAGGGCTCCGGCCGCGTGAGGATCGCATCGACGCTCTCGTCCGCCTCCCGTCCGTCGGTCCAGAAGATCGGTCGCTGCGGGTGAGGCTCCGCGCCCAGGTCCGCGGTGTCCCAGAGGCGCACCTGGGGCACGGTCGGACCGAGGCGGATCTTGAACATGTAGCGCAGGCGCTCGGAGCGGTTCATGCCGCCCCCGTGCCAGAGCCCGTGGTGCACGATCAGCACCGTGCCCGCAGGGCAGACCACGTGCTGCTGACCGCGGATGTTCTGATAGCGGGCGATCGCCGCCTCGCTGACGATCCGCAGATGGGATCCCGGCAGATAGCGCGTGCCGCCCATGTCCGCCGTCACGGCGTGCGGGAAGTACATCAGCTGGATGTCGAAGGCTCGCCGCGGATCGATGGTGGAGTCCTGGTGCCAGTGCTGCGCGCGCGGGACCTGATCGCGACGTGCATAGAAGCGCGGCGGGAAGGTGATGTGCAGGAAATGATGATCGAAGCGCGCGCCGGGGCCGACGAGACTCTCCACGGCGCCGCGCACGGCAGGCAGGGCCAGCAGTGCGCGCAGCGGCGAGTCGACCGCATAGGCGTGGTCCAGGGCCGTCCCTGCAGGGACCCGGGGCACGGCGCTGGAGCGCATGACCCGACCGTAGTGCGCCATCACGCCCTCGACCTCCGACTCGGGGAGATCGCCGACCTGACGGAGAAAGGCCTGATTGAGCGCGTCCGGCACCACAGCCTCGAGGCACAGGAACCCGCGGGCGGCAAAGGTCGCCATCTGCGTGGTCGAGAGGCGCTGCGGGTCAGGGCTCGACACGGTGCTCGCCGTCCACGAGCTTCTCGAAGAGATACTCGTACTTGAGATAGCCGAGGCGGAACTCGTCGCCCGACGCGTGGGGCAGCAGCGGGCTCACCTGGAACAGGCGCCAGCCGTCACGCAGCGCGGCCAGTCCCGTGGCGTAGGGGGGTTCGTCCGCGTCGCCGGCCATGTGCTCCCGCGTGCCGCTCCCGTCCCAGCAGGACCAGGCCACCACCGGTGCATCGAGCGCCGAGTGCGCGAGATAGAGAATCAGGACCTGTTGTCGCACGGCCACGGCCACCTCCCCGGGCGACGACGTTAGCACAGCGTCCGGCCTTCCCCGCAGGTCCGCCGGGCCGGCTCAGACGACGGTTCCGAACAGGGCGCCGACGGCAGCCGTCGCCGCCATGGCCGCGGCCCCCCAGAAGCCGACGCGCAGGGCTGCGGTCAGGCGCGGCGCGCCCCCGACCTGAGCGGAGACGACACCGAGCACGCCGAGGCTGACCAGCGAACCCGCACTGACGATCACCGCGAGCTGGGCCACGGGGGCGACCCAGGCCAGGGCGAGCGGCAGCGCCGCACCGACCGCGAAGGACGCCGCCGACGCCAGGGCAGCCTGCACGGGACGCGCGCTGTTCAGGTCGGTCATCCCCAGCTCGTCACGGGCATGGGCACCCAGGGCGTCGTGCGCCATGAGTTGATCGGCGACCGCTCGGGCAAGACTCGCGTCGAGGCCGCGGTCCCGGTAGATCCCGGCGAGCTCTTCGCGCTCGTGGTCGTGGTCCTGGGCGAGTTCGGCGCGCTCACGGTCGAGATCGGCGCGCTCCGTATCCGCCTGCGAGCTGACGGACACGTACTCGCCCGCGGCCATGGACATGGCACCGGCCACCAGACCGGCGGTGCCGGCCACGAGGATCTCCGGGCGGCCCGCACTGGCCGCGGCGACGCCGACCAGCAGGCTCGCCGTGGAGACGATGCCGTCGTTCGCGCCGAGCACCGCCGCCCGCAGCCATCCGGTCCGGCCGGCGAAGTGTCGCTCCCGGTGCCTCCGCATCGCATCGATCTCCCGTCGAACCGCTCGCCCACCGGCAGCGCCGGCAAGGCGTCCCCTCAGGTGCCCTCGACGCGGTCCGCGCGCACCGAGAAGCTTCTCAGCACATTGGGCCCGAAGCTGTTGCTGATGGCGACATCGGCCGCGTCCCGGCCGCGCGCGATGAGCACGCGACCGTAGGACGGGATGTTGTTGCGAGGATCGAAGACGTGCCAGGCGCCGCCGAGGTAGGCCTCGAACCAGGCCGCGAAGTCCATGGGCGCATAGGGCGGCGGCATGCCGACATCACTCAGATAGCCGGTGCAGTAGCGCGCCGGGATGTTCATGCAGCGGCAGAAGGCGACCGCCAGGTGCGTGAAATCCCGACAGACACCGACGCCCTCCGCATGGGCCTGCGCCGCGGTGCGGGTGACCCGGGCGTGCTCGTAGCCGAAGCGGATGTGGCGATGGACGTAGTCGCAGATCGCCTGCACGCGCGCCCAGCCGGGCGGCGTGTTGCCGAACAGCTGCCAGGCCATCTCCGAGAGCACGTCGGTCTCGCAGTAGCGGCTGCCGAGGAGGAAGACGAGCGTTTCCTCCGGAAGATCCTGGACGCGCAGCTGCTGGGCCTGGGGGACCACCGGATCGGGCTCGCCACGATCGTTGATGACCGCATCGGTGCGCAGGCGGATCTCACCGGCCGGCGCGACGATGCGCATGCACCAGTTGCCGAACCCGTCCCGATAGCCGGCAACGGGCACCGCCGGAGCGGTCACCAGATGGTCGGGGATCACGATGTCCGAGGCCCGACTGTAGTGGACGTTCAGGGCCAGGATCATCGGCGTGGGCTGCACGCAGTCGTAGACGATGTCGTAGCCGATTCTGAGCTGCATGAGAGCGGCGCCACCGAGCGCGAAAAGACGTCAGGGCCTTCAGCCTACGCGATCGGCGCGCTCGACGAGTCGCCCGTGCAGGAGACCGCCCGTCCGCGGACGGTCACTGCAGGTCCGGCTCAGTGCTGGACCGGATCCTGCGCGGCCGGTGCGCCCGCGCCCGGGGTCTGCCCCTGCTGCTGCTTGAGCGCCTCGGCGTAGAGCGCATCGAAGTTGACCGGCGCCAGCAGCAGCGCCGGGAAGCCGCCCCGGAGCACCATGGAATCCACGGCCTCGCGCGCGTAGGGGAAGAGCAGGTTGGGGCAGTAGCTGCCGAGCGTGTGGTGCAGCTGCGCGGCGTCGAGGCCCGCGGCGCGGAACAGCCCGGCCTGCTGGACCTCGACGATGAACCCGATGCGGTCCTCCGCATCCCGCGCCTCGACGGAGATCGTCAGCACCACCTCGTAGGTGTCGGCCTCGACGCGATTGGACCGCGTGTTGAGATCCATCTTCACCTTCGGCTGCCACTGGGTGCGGAACACATCGGGGGCGCGCGGCACCTCGAGGGACAGATCCTTGACGTAGAGACGATGCAGCGCGAACTGCGGTTGCGCGTCTGCGCCGGCCGCGGCGTCGACGTCGGAAGGCGTGTTCTCGCTCATGATCGTGCTCCTGGGCAAGCTGGGTCAGGCGGGTGAAGGGTGCGCCGGGCGGTCAGTCGAGGAGCGCGTCGAGGCGCCCGCTGCGCTCGAGGGCGAGGAGATCCGTGAAGCCACCCACGTGCGCCTCGCCGATCCAGATCTGCGGGACCGTGTGGCCACCTCCGCGCGCGCGCATCTCCGTTCGGCGGGGCGGGTCCTCGTCGACCCGGATGTCCTCGTAGGCGACCCCACGAGCGTCGAGAAAGTCCCGCGCCCCGATGCAGTAGGGGCAGAAGCGGGTGCCGTACATCACGACCCGAGCCACGGCGACCGCCTCAGGCCTTCACGACGGGGAGCGACGCATTGCGCCACGCCATCATGCCGCCGGACAGGCGGGCGACCTTCTCGAAACCGGCCTTGCGCAGGAGGGTCCCGGCGGCATTCGAGTGCTGGCCCATCTTGCAGATGACGACCAGGGTGCGGTCGCGATGGGGCTTCAGCTCGTCGATGCGCTTCTCCAGGGTCGGGAAGGGGATGTTCAGGGCCGAGGTGATGTGCCCCGCCTGGTACTCCTTGCGATCGCGGACGTCGAGGACCACCGCCTCGTCCCGATTCACCAGGTTCACGAGTTCCTGGGCGGAGACCTCCCGCCCACCGCGGCGCGTCTCGTTCAGCACGAAGAGCACCAGCAGGACGAGAAACCCGCCGACCAGAAAGAAGTGATTGCTGACGAACTCGAACAACTGGGCCATGACGTCCTGCGCTCCGGCGCCTCCATGCTGCGGCGCGGCGCGATTATACACAGGGGCCCGGGGCGGTCTCCGTTCGCCGGTATCGATTCGCCGGTCCCGTGCACGGTCTCGCTGTCGGTACCGGCGGACCGGGCAGCCGGGCGAGCCCTGCTCGGACCCCGCCAGCCGCACTGCTAGACTGCGCCCGCTCCAGTACGCCCGGGGAACCGCAGCACCATGACCGAAGACACGACCGCACGCCGCACCACGCTCCTGATCGTCCTGGACGGCTTCGGCTATGCAGAACCGGCACCGGACAACGCCATTTCCGTCGCCCGGACACCGGTCTGGGACCGCCTCTGGCGCGACGCCCCGCATACGCTGATCTCCGGCTCGGGCCTGGACGTGGGCCTGCCCAGCGGCCAGATGGGCAACTCCGAGGTCGGCCACATGAATCTCGGTGCCGGCCGGGTCGTCTATCAGGAACTGACGCGCATCAACCGCGATCTCGCCTCGGGCGCCCTGGCGTCCAATCCACAGCTCGTCGGTGCCGTCGACGCCGCGATCGCCCGGGGCGGGGCCGTGCACCTGCTCGGCCTGCTGTCGCCCGGTGGCGTGCACAGCCACGAGGACCACATCGCGGCCATGGTCGAGGTGGCCGCCGCCCGCGGCGCCCCCCGCGTCTTCGTGCACGCCTTCCTGGACGGCCGCGACACGCCGCCGCGGAGCGCGCGACCCTCCCTCGAGGCCCTGGACGCGCGGCTGCATCGCCTCGGCGTGGGCCGGATCGCGTCCGTCATCGGCCGCTACTTCGCCATGGACCGGGACGAGCGCTGGGATCGGGTCCAGCAGGCCTACGACCTGCTCACCCTCGGCGACGCCCATCGCCAGGCCGCCAGCGCCGAGGAGGCCCTCGATGCGGCCTACGCGGCAGGAGAGTCGGACGAGTTCGTGCAGGCGACGGCCATTCACGCGGCCGGCGAGGCACCGGCCACCATCGTCGATGGCGACGCGGTCGTCTTCATGAACTTCCGGGCCGATCGCGCCCGGGAGCTCAGCCGCGCCTTCGTGGCCGAGGACTTCGAGGGCTTTCCGCGACGCGCGCGCCCGCGCCTCGCCCGCTTCGTCACGCTCACACACTACGCCGACGACATCGACGCCCCCTGCGCCTACGCGCCGGACGGGCTCGAGGACACGCTCGGCGAATACGTCTCGTCCCTGGGCCGGACCCAGCTGCGCATCGCCGAGACCGAGAAGTACGCCCACGTGACCTTCTTCTTCAACGGCGGTCGCGAGGCGCCCTTCCCCGGGGAGGAGCGCATCCTGGTGCCCTCACCGAAGGTCGCCACCTACGATCTGAAGCCGGAGATGAGTGCGCCGGAAGTGACCGACCGTCTCGTCGAGGCCATCCGCTCCCGCCGCTACGACCTGATCGTCTGCAACTATGCGAACGGCGACATGGTCGGACACACGGGGGTCTTCGCGGCCGCCGTGAAGGCCGTGGAGACCCTCGACGCCTGCCTCGGGCGCATCGTCGAGGCGCTGACGGAGACCGGCGGCCAGTGCCTGATCACGGCCGATCACGGCAACGTGGAGCAGATGTCCGACGCCCATACGGGGCAGGCGCACACCGCACACACCTGCGAGCCGGTGCCGCTCGTCTACGTGGGCCCCCGCAGCATCCAGCTCGCCGAGGGCGGCGGCACCCTGGCCGACGTCGCACCGACGCTGCTGCAGCTCATGGACCTGCCTCAGCCCGAGGCGATGACCGGCCATGCCCTCGCGGAGATCCGCTCCTGAAGAAGGCCCTCGGGAATCCGGGCGCGCTGCGCCGCGGTGCCATCGTCCTGCTGGCCCTGCTCGCAGTCTGGGTCGCGGGCCCGGGCCAGGCCGCCGAGGATCCGGCCGCGGCACGGGCGCGCCTCGAGGAGATCGAGGCCGATCTGGCCCGCCTGGACCGCTGGCTCGCCTCCAGCCGCGGCGATCTCGAGACCCTCGCCACGGAGCTCAAGCGCGGCGATCTCGCCGTCTCGGAGCTCGCCAGGGACGCGCGGCGGGCAGAGGAGCGCGTCCGCGAGACCCGCACACGCATCGGTGCGCTCGAGGCCGACATCGGCATCCTGTCCCGGCGCGAGAGCGAGCAACGCACCGCCCTCGTCGCCCAGCTCCGGGACGCCTGGCTCCTCGCCCGTCGCGATCCCCTCCAGTTGCTCCTCGAGGCCGAGCAGCCCGACCGCGTGGGGCGCCTGATGACCTACCACCGCTACCTCGCCAGCGCCCGTGTCGATGCCATGACGACCTGGCAGACCACGCGCGCGGAACTGGAGACCAGTCGCGCGGCGCTCGCGGCCCAGGAGCAGACCCTGGTGGCGGAGCGGGACGCCCTGAAGGCCCGCGCGGACCGCCTGGACCGCGCGCGCAGGGACCGCTCCGGCACGCTCGCCAGCCTCGAGCGGGAGATCGGTGCGCGGGAGGATCGACGCAAGGAACTGCTCGCTCGCCAGGCGCGCCTGGCGGAACTCCTCGAGCGGCTCGCGCGGGAAGCCGCCCGCCCCTCCGGCGAACGCTTCGCCGCCGCCCGCGGCAGACTGCCCTGGCCCGTCGATGCGCCGGTCGTGGAGCGATTCGGCGCGCCGCGCTCCGGCGGCCGGCTGCGCGCCGACGGCGTCCTCCTCGGCGCCGACGCAGGCACCCCGGTGCGGGCCATCGCGCCGGGTGAGATCGTCTTCGCGGACTGGATGCGCGGCTTCGGGCTCATGGTCATCGTCGATCACGGCAGCGGCTACATGTCGCTCTACGCCCAGGCGGAATCGCTCCTGCATGCAGTGGGCGACCGCGTCGAGGCGGGCGAGCCGCTCGCCACTGCAGGGCAGTCCGGGGGCAGCGCGCGGGCGGGCATCTGGTTCGAGATCCGCCGCAACGGCCAGCCCGAGGATCCCGGTCGCTGGTGCGGACCGCGCGCCTGATCACATCCTGCGACGGCCATGGGGCATCGCACTTGGCGTACCCCTGCGTCGGTGCCATGATCCGGCGCATGTCTGCCTTCCCTCCCCAGCGCGCGCCTCTCTTCCGGAGATTCGCGGCGATCGCCGTGGTCCTGTCCGGCGCCTTCGTCTCGTCCGCCGGAAGCGCGGCGGAGACGACACCGGCACCCGTCGCCGAGGGCGTGCTGCCGCTGGACGATCTGCGTACCTTCGTGGAGGTGTTCGACCGGATCCGCTCCGCCTACGTGGAGGAGATCGACGATCGCACGCTGCTCGAGAGCGCCATCCGCGGCATGCTCGAGCACCTCGATCCGCACTCCGCCTATCTCGTGCGTGACGCCTATCTCGATCTCCAGGAGGCGACCTCCGGCGAGTTCGGCGGCGTGGGCATCGAGGTCGGCTTCGAGGACGGCCTGGTCAAGGTCATCACGCCCATCGACGGCACGCCCGCCGAGCGCGCCGGCATCCTCGCCGGCGACGTGATCATTCGTCTCGACGATGCCTCCGTGAAGGAGCTCGGCATGATGGGCGCCATCGAGGCCATGCGCGGCGAGCCCGGCACTGCCGTGAAGCTGACGGTGATGCGTGTCGGCGTCGAGGCGCCGCTGGATTTCGAGATCGAACGGGCCGTGATCGAGGTCGCGAGCGTCAATCACCGGATGATGGAGCCGGGCTACGGCTACCTGCGCATCGCCCAGTTCCAGGACCGCACGGGGCGCGACGTGCTCGAGGCGCTCGACGCCCTGCGCAGCGAAGCCGGCGGCACCCTGAACGGCCTCGTCCTCGACCTGCGCAACAACCCCGGCGGTGTGCTCCAGAGCTCCGTGACCGTGGCAGACGCCTTCCTGCGCAGCGGTCGGATCGTCTACACGGAGGGTCGCCTCGACGGCGCCCAGGTGTCCTACAACGCCACCGCCGAGGACCGCATCGACGGCACGCCCATGGTCGTGCTCGTGAACGAGGGCTCCGCGAGCGCCTCGGAGATCGTGGCCGGCGCCCTGCAGGATCACCGGCGCGCCGTGATCATGGGCACCCAGAGCTTCGGCAAGGGATCGGTGCAGACCGTGCTGCCACTGGCCGACGACCGGGCCATCAAGCTCACCACGGCGCTCTACTTCACGCCCAACGGCCGCTCGATCCAGGCCCAGGGCATCATTCCGGACATCACCGTGGACCGAGGACAGATCAGCGCGGACACGGCCGAGCGGGACACGACCCGCGAATCGGATCTGCCCCGGCACCTGGGTGCGCGCAATGCACGCCCCGGTGACGCGCCGGCATCGGCACTCTCCAGCGACGACTATCAGCTCGCGGAGGCACTCAATCTGCTCAAGGGCCTGCACCTGCTCGGCATGCGCGACGATCGTTCATGAGTCCCGGGCCGCGGGGGGCGACCCCGTCGCGCCGCTGCCTGCGTCCGCTGCTCCTGCTGGCGGCGCTCTGCTTCACACCGCCGAACGGCGCCCTGGCCGCCGCATGGGAGGCGGATGATCGCCCGCTGCTCGCCCTGGTGCTCGACGATCTCGGCTGGAGCGCCGAGGCGGGCGAACGCATTCTCGACCTGCCCGGCGCGCTGACCCTCGCGGTCCTGCCGGACACGCCCGTCGGCGAACGGATCGCCACCGCAGGCTACGCCGCGGGGCACGAGATCATCCTGCATCAGCCCATGACCCCGACCCTGCCCATGGACCCGGGGCCCCGACACCTGTCGCCGGACATGGACGGCACGGCGCTGCAGCGCGTCGTGCTCGGCAACCTCGCCGCCCTGCCCCACCGGGCCGGCCTGTCGAATCACATGGGCAGCCTGCTGACGAGTCAATCCGCGCCCATGCAGGCCGTGATGGCCGCCATCGCCCCCAAGGGCGTCTACTTTCTCGACAGCCGCACCACCGCCGCCACGGTGGCGGCGCGCACGGCACGCGACTACGCGATCCCGTCGATCAGTCGGGACATCTTCCTCGACGTGGTGATCGATCGGCGCTACATCGAGCGCGCCCTCGATGCAGCCGTGCGCCTCGCGGAGCGGCGCGGGGACGCCGTGGTGATCGGCCACCCGCACGCGGCGACCCTGGAGGTGCTGGCGCGGCGCCTGCCCGCGCTGCAGCAGCGCCTGCGCCTGGTGACCGTCTCCACCGTGATCGCCGCGCGCACCCAGGCGCGCATGATGACCGCGGACGGCGAGGACGCCGCCCGCCCGGCGACCCTGGTGGGCGGAGAACGACCGGCGTTCGGCTATCCGGGCGGGAACCTGTCGGTCGGGGAGTGAGACCTCAGGCGGCGAGCAGGCGCGCGCCGGCCTCGAATTCGAGCGTCCCTTCGTAGAGCGCACGGCCACTGATCGCCCCGAGCAGCGTGCCGCGGCTGTCCGCCGCTGCCCGCTTGAGCGCGGCGAGATCCTCGAGGCTGTGGATCCCGCCGGAGGCGATGACCGGCAGGGCCACGGCTTCCGCGAGCGCGATGGTCTCGGGAATGTTGACGCCACTGAGCATGCCGTCGCGTTCGATGTCCGTGTAGACGATGGCCACCGCCCCCGCATGCTCGAAGCGGCGCGCCAGATCGGTGGCCGCCACCTCCGTGGCCTCGGCCCAGCCCGCCGCCGCGACGCGACCGGCCCGGGCATCGATCCCCACGATGACGCGGCCCGGGAAGTCCGCACAGAGCGCCGCGGCCCAGTCCGGTTCGTGCACCGCTCGCGTCCCGATGATGCCCCAGCGCACCCCCGCGTCCAGATAGTCCTGCAGGATCGCCGCATCACGGATGCCCCCGCCGATCTGCACGGGAATCGTCAGCGCCGTGCAGATCGCCTCGACGATGTCGCGGTTCACGGGACGGCCCGCGAAGGCGCCGTCGAGGTCCACGAGGTGCAGACGCTGCGCGCCGCGGGCCTGCCATTCCAGGGCCACGGCGACGGGATCGTCGGAGAACACGGTCGCGTCGTCCATGCGACCCTGGCGCAGCCGCACGCAGCGCCCCTCCTTGAGATCGATCGCCGGGATCAGCAGGGGCGCGCTCACAGGGAGCCCTTGGTGGAGGGCATGGCGCCGATCGCCCGCGGATCCTCCTCGACGGCCATGCGCAGCGCGCGGCCGAAGGCCTTGAAGACCGTCTCCGCCTGATGGTGCGCGTTGTCGCCGCGCAGGTTGTCCACGTGCACGGTCACGAAGGCGTGATTCACGAACCCCTGGAAGAACTCGTGGAAGAGATCGACGTCGAATTCGCCGATGCGCGCCCGGGTGAAGGGCACGTGGAACTCGAGCCCCGGCCGCCCCGACAGATCGACCACGACCCGCGACAGGGCCTCGTCGAGCGGCACGTAGGCATGGCCGTAACGACGCACGCCGCGCTTGTCGCCGATCGCCTTCGCGAAGGCCTGGCCCAGGGTGATGCCGATGTCCTCGACCGTGTGATGCGCATCGATCTCGAGATCGCCGTCGGCCTGGACCCTCAGATCGATCAATCCGTGCCGGACGATCTGATCGAGCATGTGGTCGAGGAACGGCAGCCCCGACGCGAGCTCGCCGCGACCGGTGCCGTCCAGATCGATGGCGACCCGGATCCGGGTCTCGAGCGTATCGCGGGACACGTCTGCGGCGCGCGCGCCCATGAGCACTCCTGGGAGGGGCGAGAGGGGCGGCGATTATAGTGGTCTCGTCCCCCGCGTCTCCACCCGCCTGCGGCAGTGCGTCGCGAGCCGGGACGCGACCGGGTCAGCCGCCGCGAAGACGCGCCTGGAGGCTGCCGCGGGGCAGGAACCGGTTCTCCGTGTGGGCGCGAATCCAGCGGCCGAGCTCGGCAACCTCGACCCCGCGGGCGCGCAGCTGCGCATAGAGCGCCACGACGGGCGAACGCGCACCCGCTTCCCAGGCCGCATGCCGCGCCTCGGCGAGGGTGAAGAAGCGCGCCAGGGCGTCGAGCTCGCGATCCTCGAGCGCGGCGATGCGATCGTCGATCGCACCCTCCGGGAGGCGCATGGCGCTGCACAGGGCGGCCATCGGCGTATCGGGCAGACGGTCGATCAACGCCTCCCCCTCGTCGATCCAGGCCGCCGCAGCGGCCCGCAGCGCCTCGATCGACGGGACGTTCACGGCGCCCTCGGGCGACCAGGTTCCGACACCCTCGGACATGTGCTGCGCTCCCTGCTCGTGGCCCGCAACCCGTCCGGCGCAGACGACAGAGCCGATCGCTGTGGCGGGAGCAGGCATCCTAGCAGGTTGACCGGGCGTCCCTGTGCGCTCGCGGGCGGAGCGCTGGCCGACACGGCCGTTCGACAGCGCCGGGATCCGGCGCTCCCGTGGGGCCGGTCGACCCTTCAGCGAGGATCGGCAGAACCCGTGTCGCGCGTCGTGCATCGGGTGGACTGCTACAATCCGCGCCTCT
>JAZBPI010000159.1:0-10257 GCA_036351555.1 Pseudomonadales bacterium | reverse complement strand
TCGTAGGCCTCCGCGTCGAAGTCGTCCGTCGCCTCGCGCAGGAAGGCGCCGGCGCTGGGCAGGCCCTCGAGGTCCTGCTCCGCGGACCAGAGCTTCGAGCGCATGAGCGCCTTGGCGCACTGGAAGTAGACCTCGCGCACGTCGACGACGACCACGGTCCGCGGGGTCTTCCCCTCGCGCGCGAACTGCTCGCGCACGGCGTCGTGCGCAGTCAGGCGCGCGCTGCCGTTCACTCGGACCACGGTGTCCGTCCCCGGGATCATGAACAGGAGGCTCACGCGGCCGTCACGGACGATGTTGCGGAGCGAGTCCAGACGATTGTTGCCGCGCCAATCGGGCAGCAGCAGCGTGGCATCGTCGGCGATGCGCACGACGGGCTCCGCATCGCCGCGCGGGCTCGCGTCGGTGCCCTCCGGCCCGACCGTGGACAGGACGCAGAAGCGGCTGCGTTCGATCCAGGTCCGGTAGAGCGGCGTGAGGCGGCCGTGGACCTTCCTGAGCGCAGCGGGGACCGCGTCGTCGTAGAGCGCCTCGAGGGCCTCGATCGTGGGTCTCCATCGGCCGCTCGCCCTACATGGCCCGCATGAAGCGGCCGGACATCTGCAGATAGCCGCCCGGATCCGGATGCTCCGCCCAGACCGCCTTCCAGTCCTCGCTCGCGAAGGTGGCGCGGAAGCCCGCCGCGCGCGCGTCCATGTCCGCCCAGCGGATGATCCAGGTGACGTTGGCTGATCCGATCGGCGAGTCGATGGGCTGCGAGCCCGTGATCTCCGGCGCGATCCCCTGGTCCACCCAGAAGCCGAGCAGATCCATGTGCACGCGCAGGACGGGCACGGCCTTCTCGGCCCAGGCGAGGTAGTCCTCGAAGATGTCCGTTCGATAGTGATAGTCGCGGATCTCGTGGATCAAGGTTCGTCCTCCCGTAGATGGCGCGCCGCGCCGCAACCCCGGAATGCGACGCAGGAAAAACGCTCCGTCGCGGCTGGCCTCGCTTGCGCGTCGACGTGCTGCGAGACCCGTTCGGCGGCCATGCACTCACTCCATCAGGCCAGGCCTTCGGTCTCACCGCCAGTGTAGCGTTCCGGCCCCCGCACCCGCTTGCCTCGTGAGACACGGTCGCGTCCTTGACCAGAACATCCAGTCGCCGATCGAGCTGGTTGTAGGTGAAACGGGTCGCCCTGGCGGCCATGCGCTCCGCCTCGATGACGGTGTCCCGCCCTCGGGTTCGGGGACCCTGATCGTCGCCGGACGCGCAGCGCCCTTCGCCCCGCGACCACAGGACGCCCGACCGGCCCCGCTAGATGCAGTGGAACCCCGGTGCGTGCTCCGCCACCGGCGACGTCGGCTGGCACTGCGCCGGCCAGCCATGGCGCTCCCAGGCCTCCACCAGCCCGATGCGCTCGGCGAAGGCGGGAAAGTCCGGATGCCGACGCAAGGCGGCGCTTGCTGGCGCGTCGAACCAGATGGAGAAGACGATGTAGCCGCTGACCGCGGAGGGCCGCTCCAGCATGAACTTCATCGCCTTCCCGGGCTGTCCCAGCTGCAGCAAGAGCGCGAGACGGTAGCTGTTCAGGCGCGCGTCCGGCTGCGCCAGATAGGCGTCGAGCGCATCACGCACGGTCTGCCTGGCCGCGGCATCGTCATCCCCCGTGGCCCGCCCGAGGAGATCCCAGCCTTCCGGCGAATCGAACTGCGGCAGATAGCGGCCGGGCAACGCATCCCGGGTCTCGTTCCAGACTCGGCGGGCCTCCTCGGGACGATTCCACAGTCTGAGCAGGAGCGAGAGCTGCGCACCGGCCGGCGCGAAACCGAGCTGGACACTGCGTCGGTACAGGCGTTCCGCACCTGCGAGATCGCCGAGGGCAAGGCGGGCGCCGGCGAGATTGCTCAGGCCCGGCGCATCCGTGGGATCGCGGCGCAGGCCTTCTTCCATGAGCGCTGCACCCGCCTCCGTTTGTCCGATGAGTGCGAGGTGGTAGCCATAGCGAATGCTCAGGAAGGGATTCCGGGGATCCAGCCGGTACGCCGTCCCGAAGGATTCCAGCGCGCCGGCAAAATCGAGTTCCGCCTCCCGAAGAAGACCCGTGACGAAGTGCCCCATGGCAAGGTCCGGGTCGATGCGCAGGGCCCGCGCCGCGGCCGCCCGCGCCCGGGCCATGTGCGGCTCCGGATCGTAGTCCGGGTGCGTCACGGGGATGAACAGCTCCGTGCGGGACAGCTCCGCCCAGGCCAGCGCGAAGTCCGGATCCAGCTGGACCGCCTGCTCCAGGAGTTCCGCGGCACGCAGCTTCGCGTCGGCGTCGAAGCGCCGGGCGATGCTTCGACCCTGCAGGAAGGTGTCGTAGGCGGCCTCGTTCGCGGTCAGCGCCGGTGCCAGACGGCGCTCCGACCGAGGGTCGAGCGACAGCTGCAGCGCGTCAGCGATGTCCCGCGCGATCGCTTCCTGAAAATCGAAGACCCGGTGCAGGTCGCCATCGAAGGTCCCGGACCAGCTGTGGAAGCCGTCCTCCGTGCGCACCAGCTGCGCCGTGATCCGCAGCGCATCGCCCGCCTTGCGTACGGAACCCTCGAGTATGTGGCTGACGCCGAGCTCCCGGCCCACCTGCCGAAGGTCGACGGACCGTCCCTTGTAGGCGAAGGTGGAGGTGCGCCCGGCGATCTTCAGCTCCGGCACGCGCGTGAGCGCACTGAGGATCTCCTCGGCGAGGCCATCGGCAAAGTACCCCTGATCCCCCGTGTCACTGAGGTCCGCAAAGGGCAGGACGGCGACGGATCGCTCCGTCGCCGTGGGCATGCTCCGATCCGGGGTGCCGGGCGTTTCGGCGACCCACAGCATGAGCGTCAACGCGATCGCAGCCGCGCCGGCCAGCGCGAGCCACCGCCCGCGCCGGCCGAAGGGCGCCGCGACACGGGCCGCCGGCTCCGGCGGGAGGCCGACTTCCGCAGGGCGAGCGGGCCCCACGACTGCGACCATGCGGTAGCCGCGGCGCGGGATGGTTTCGATGTAGTCCCGTGCGCCGCGGCGATCGCCGAGGGCCTTGCGCAGCAGCGAGATCGCCCGCGAGAGGCTCTCGTCGCCTCCGGACTCCTGGCCCCAGACGCGCTCGATCAGCGCCTCCCGGGTGACGACCGCCGGGGCGGCCTGCGCCAGCACCTGGAGCACGGCCATCACCTTGGGCTCCAGCGTGCTCACGCCCTCCGGGCCCGTAACCGTCAGGGCGGCATAGTCCGCCCGGACGGCCCCGATCTGCTGCGACGTTTCCTGGCTGGTTGCTGGCGCATTCACGGCGAGCTGCCCGAGGATCCCCATGCCCGCAGGATCTTAACCCGATCACGGGAAGGGAATGCCGCCGATGCGCCCAGGTCCTTGAAATTCAAAGGCTCCAGACATCCATCAGAAAAACATCAGAACGCCATCGGGACCGCGGGCGCAGCCGTAGCGAGAGTCCAGGGAACATCGCCGACGAGGATACCCCCATGCTGCACAGCCCGAGGCTCGCCAACGACCGTCCGACCAGGTCGGTTCGAACCGCAGAACGCCGGTGCGAGCAGGTCGCCCCCTGGCGCTTTCCCGCCTGCCGCGCAGAGATCACGACGGACTGGCTGCTGAACACGCTGCAGCCGCACCCGAGCTTCCGCCGCGATCCCATCGCCGCCGTCCGTCTCAGCGACCTGGGTGACGGGATCGGCCAGCTGAGCGCCCTCACGCTCGCCGAGCTGACCTGCCGCTCCGGCGCCCGCCGGACGCTGGTGGTGAAGATCCAGGCCCCCGTACCCGAGATGCACGAGGTCGCGCTCAGCTACGGCCACTACGAGTCCGAGGTGGGCTTCTACGGACAGATGGCCCGGGAGGTTCGCCTGCGGACACCGGAGATCTACGTCTGCGCCCTGGACCAGGCACGGAATCGGGTGCTGATCGTCATGGAAGCCTTCACCGATTGGCACTCGCCGGATCAGCTCGAAGGTGCCACCGCAGAGGAGGTGGCCATCGCCACACGAGCGCTGTCGTCGCTGGCCAGCACCTACTGGGAGTCGCCTCCGCTGAAGCGGTTCCCCTGGCTCAAGACCGCGACGTCACCGGCCTTTGCGTCGATGCCGAGCGACTACGCGGCCTGCGTGCCGGAACTGCTGACGCGTTTCGAGGCGCGCTGGCCCGCGAACGCGAGCGCGACCCTGGACCGGATCAGCGCCGGCTACGCGGGCCTGCAGCAGGCCGTCGCCACGGGAACCCAGGTGCTGGCGCACTTCGATTTCCGCGTCGAGAACCTGTTCTTCGGCCCGGACGGATCCCTGGCGGTGATCGACTGGCAGCTGATGCACATGAACAACCCGGCGAACGATCTCGCCTACCTGCTCGCGACCAATGTCGACGTCTCCCTGCGGCGCGACATCGAGCGGGACATGATGCATCTCTATCTGGAAGGTCTGCGCGAGTGCGGCATCGTCGGCTACGGCCTGGCCGAGCTGGAGCGGGATTTCCGGCTCGCCCTGCTCTACATCAGCGTCATCCCCGTCATTGGCGGTGCCAATGCGGACATGGGCAACGCACGCTCCGCCGCGCTCTTCGAGATCATGGGCGGTCGGCTGCTGACCGCGATCGAAGACTGGCAGGCGCTCGATGCACTCGGATCGATCGCCTCAGCGTGATCCCGGAAGGGACGATTTCGGCAGCCTGATGCGAAAACGACCAGCACGGCTGAGCCGTTGCGGGACGGAAGACGGACAACGGCGGGAGCCGTTCATCTCGACAACGTGGGAAGGGCAGGATGGCGGAGCGGACGGGACTCGAACCCGCGACCCCCGGCGTGACAGGCCGGTATTCTAACCAGCTGAACTACCGCTCCGGTGCTTACCTGGTGGGTGTTGCAGGGGTCGAACCTGCGACCTTCGGCTTGTAAGGCCGACGCTCTCCCAACTGAGCTAAACACCCCTCAATCAGGAGACGCGCATCATACTGGATCACCCTTGCCTGTCAACGCGCGCTCGGCGTTCAGGCACCGCGGCGCCGGGCCTGATCGACCGCCTCGAGCATACCCTCGAGCGCCGTCACGAAGGACGTTTCCGCGTAGGGCGGCACCCGGTTCGGATCCGCATGCTCCACCCCCGAGGTGTCCGATGCCACCTGCAGCACCAGCTCGTCGTGGGTCACCAGCTGCCGGAGCAACTCGAGGCTGCCACCGAAACTGCCCGGCGCCGCACCCGCGGGTGAATAGAGCTCCCTCGCCACGGCGACCGAGGTGCCGTCGGCAAGGTACTCGAAGGCGTAGGGACTGCCGTCGGCGAGCACTGCGAACGCCTTGATCGACGTCGGCCTGCGCAGGGCGGAGAAGGCGACATCGAGGCGCACCCGGTCGGGCTGCGCTGCGGTCCAGCGCAGGGAGACCCGCAGATTCTGGGACGGATTCTCGACGCCGGGGACGGCGCACTCGCGAAGCACGATCTGGCGACCTTCGCCGTCCAGGGTGCCGTACTCCGACAGCGTGCAATGCGTCTCCGCGATCGGACTCGGACCGGCCACGGGCGCGCTGCCGCAGCCCAGGAGCACCACACCGAACAAGACTGCAGCGCCCTGAATCAGGGCCCTAAACGCGGGCACCGAGGCCTCCCTTCACCGCCGACGAAGCAGGCGCGAGTGTAATGCTTTTGTCATCCGAGCGAACCCGCGCAGGCGACGGAATGCACCAGATCAGGGCGCGGCCCGACCCGCGGCCGAGGGTCTGCGACCCGCCCGGGCACGCGCCTGTCGTGAATCTTCGGGTGCCGGGGGAAACGGCCCGGCTTCGAAGGCAACGACAGATCGAAAGGGATGCGATTCGAACAGGTCCGCTTCCGACGACCACCGCCACGATGAAGCGGTCGTCAGTCCAGGTCGCGAAGGTGCGGGTGAGGACAGGAAATGGACAGGTATTGGTCGGGGCGGCCGGATTCGAACTGATCCGCACACGGCGGCGACCACCGCGAACGAGCGGTCGTCGGTTCGGATCGAAGGCGACGAGGAAAAGTCAGACGAGGAATTGGTCGGGGCGGCCGGATTCGAACAGGTCCGCTTCCGGCGACGACCACCACAAGAAAGCGGTCGTTGGCCCCGGATCGCGAGGCAGTGGACGAAATCAACAACATGCAGGTTTTGGTCGGGGCGGCCGGATTCGAACCGACGACCACCACACCCCCAGTGTGGTGCGCTACCAGGCTGCGCTACGCCCCGATGAGGCCGCGGATTGTAGCGGAAGGATCGTGGGCCCGAAACAACCGAGGGGCCTTCAGCTGCGAAGAACGGTGAGTACGTCTTCGAGCTCGGAGATCATCTGTCGAATCAGCTGCTTGTAGGCGGTCACGTCATCCTGCGCCGCCTCGCCCTCGAGGCGCTGGCGCGCGCCGCCGATGGTGAAGCCCTGATCGTAGAGGAGGGAGCGGATCTGGCGGATGACGATGACGTCCCCGCGCTGATAGTAGCGACGATTTCCCCGGCGCTTGACCGGCTTGAGCTGTGGGAACTCCTGTTCCCAGTAGCGCAGCACATGGGGCTTCACGTCGCAGAGCTGGCTGACCTCACCGATCGTGAAGTAGCGCTTGCCCGGGATCGGCGGCAGTTCCTTGTTGTCACTCGCCTCCAGCATAGGCCTCGACTCTCGCCTTCAGCTTCTGCCCGGGGCGGAAGGTGACGACCCTGCGCGCAGAGATCGGGATCTCTTCGCCGGTCTTGGGATTGCGGCCGGGGCGCTCTGCCTTGTCGCGCAGATCGAAGTTCCCGAAGCCCGACAGCTTGACCTGCTCATTGCGCTCGAGCGCGCTGCGCACCTCTTCGAAGAAGAGCTCGACGATTTCCTTGGCCTCGCGCTTGTTCAGGCCGAGCTCCTCGAAGAGCCGGTCTGCCATGGCGGCCTTGGTGAGTGTTTCCGTCGTCATGCGTGCCATCGCAATGGGCAGGCGGGCCTAAAGGGTGCGCCTTCACCGCTTCGATTTCAAGAAGATAGCAGGAAATACCGTCGCCGAATCAATGCCTTCAGTCAGAAACGGGGACAGGATCTCAAGAACCGGACGCGCATCACGCCCAGTGGGTCGAGAAGTCTGCCAGGAAGGCATCCAGGTCGTCGGCGGGTAGCGCGTTGATCCCCGCCGCGGCGCTGCGTCCACCGCCGGTGGGCCAGCGCCGACAGAGGACGTCTGCGCCCGAGCGGCGCGCGAGCGGCGCGCGCACGCTGATGCGCCAGCTGCCGTCCGCCCCGCTCGTCAGGACCGCATGCGCCCGCTCCGGATGGGCATTGGCGAGGTCGTTGCCGTAGACACCGGAGACGCGGCGGGCCCAGGCCTCGTCGGGAAGGACCAGGGCGGCCGCCGCCGGGGTCTCGAGAAGCAGATCCGCCGCGGCGGCCCGGTTCATGTCCTCGAGATAACCCGCCTCGAGGAGGGTCAGCGGGCTGTCGGCATCCCCGATCAGATCCAGCGGCGATGCATAGGCCACCAGCTGTCGGTAGAGCGCCGCCGGATGGATGTGCAGGTCCTCGAGCGTGCTGCCATAACCGTTGTAGTTGATGCAGATGCCCAGCATCTCCAGGCGCTCGAGCTGGGCATCGGAGAGGCCGAGCCCCTCGGCGGCGGCCCGGGCACTGCTCGCCAGGTTGTCACCGAAGGCGGCCACGATGGCCCAGGGCCGGAAGCGACCATCGAGGGCCGCATCCACGAGCAGACTGGTGCAGGTCTCCGGCGCCGTGTCGATGACGGCCTCGAGACCGGCATGGTCGGGAATCTCGCCGGGGAAATGATGATCGAAGTAGCGCACCCGCGCCCCTTCCTCGAGCAGTCGACGCAGCGCCGGGCCGTTCGTGTCCATGGAGACGTCGAGCACCAGGATCTCGTCCCCGGCCGACGCCCTGATCCTCTCGAGGAGCCCGATGTCGCGCTTCACGCCCGTGATCAGCTCGGTCGATGCCGGCTCCGCGAGACGGAGCTGGATCAGCGCGCAGATGCCATCCGCATCGCCGTTGAAGACGTCGTAGCGCGTCATGGGGTGGCCCTCGGGGTTCAGCTGACCGGCGACCGCCGTCCCACGCTCAGGTAACGGATGCCCGCCTCGCGCATGGACTGCGGATCGTAGAGATTGCGCCCGTCGACGACGATGGGCCGGGTGAGCTTGTCGAGGAACAGCTCCGTGTTCATGGCCCGGAACTCCTTCCATTCGGTGCAGATCACCAGCGCGTCGGCGCCGTCGAGCGCCGAGGCGCGATCGTCCACGAGCACGAGATCGGGGCGCTCGCCGTAGATGCGCGTGCACTCGCTGCGGGCTTCGGGGTCGTAGGCGCGCACCCGCGCACCGGCGGCCCAGAGCGCCTCCATGAGGGTGCGGCTCGGCGCATCACGCATGTCGTCCGTGTTCGGCTTGAAGGCCAGTCCCCACAGGGCGATGGTCGCCCCCGCAAGCGCACCGTCGAGAGCCTGCTCGAGCTTCGCGAACAGGGTTCGCTTCTGGCGCTCGTTGACCTCCTCGACGCTGCGCACGAGTGGCGCTTCGTAGCCGACCGCCCGGGCGAAGCCGCTCAGGGCCCGGAGGTCCTTGGGAAAGCAGGATCCACCGTAGCCGCAGCCGGGATAGATGAAGTGGTAGCCGATGCGCGGATCCGAGCCGATCCCCTGGCGGACCTGTTCGACGTCCGCTCCGACGCGCTCGGCGATGTTCGCGATCTCGTTCATGAAGCTGATCTTGGTCGCGAGCATGCCGTTCGCCGCGTACTTGGTGAGCTCCGCCGAGGGAATGTCCATGAACATGATCTTGTCGCGCACGCGGGCGAAGGGGGCATAGCAGTCACGCATGAGGCGACGGACCCGTTCGCTGTCCGTGCCGACGATGATCCGGTCGGGCTTGTTGAAGTCCTCGACCGCGGCCCCCTCTTTGAGGAACTCGGGATTGGAGGCGACGTCGAACTCGATCTCGGCGCCGCGTTCGCGGAGTGCCTCGGCGACCTCGTCGCGCACGCGCGCCGCCGTCCCCACGGGCACCGTGGACTTGGTGACGACGACCGCGTAGCGCGCGAGATGGCGACCGATCTGCCGCGCCACTGCATGGACGTACTGCATGTCGGCGCTGCCGTCCTCGTCGGCGGGCGTGCCCACCGCGATGAACTGCAGGACTCCATGGGCACCCGTGCGGGCCGCATCGGTGGTGAAGCGCAGGCGACCGGCGCGGCTGCAGTGCTCGACGATCTCGGCAAGGCCCGGCTCGTAGATCGGCATTTCACCGCGCTCGAGGCGGGCGATCTTGGCTTCGTCAACGTCCATGCAGAGCACGTCGTGGCCGACGTCCGCGAGACAGGCGCCGGTGACGAGACCCACATAACCCGTGCCGTAGATCGAGATCTTCATTCATCGCTCCTCGCGCAGGGCGCACGTCACGAGGCTGCGCAGCGTGCGCCAAGGACCGCGCCGGCGCAGCCCCGATCCGCCGAACCCGGGCCCTCGCCCGACGAGCCGGGCGTCGTTCCCGCTCCCGCACTCCCGCGCTAGCGGCGCCGCGCCCCCAGCGCCCGCGTGAGCGCCTCCAGCATGCGCTCGACGGCGTCGGCCGTCTCCGCGTCCTCCAGGGTTCGTTCCGGATGCTGCATGACGATGGCGAGCGCGAGGCTCCGGCGCCCGACCTCCAGGCCCTGCCCCGTGTAGACGTCGAAGAGTGAGACCCCGGTGACGATCGAGCCACCGGCCTCCCGGGCCACGGCAATCACGCGATCCGCCGGGACGCCTGCGTCGAGATCGATGGCGAGATCGCGCCGCACGGCCGGGAATCGGGACAGTCCCTCATAGCGGGCGCGCGCCCGCGCGCTCAGGCCCTCCAGCTCCAGCTCGAAGAGGAACAGGGGCTGCGCAAGGTCCAGTTCCTCCTGCAGCCGCGGATGGATGCGTCCGAGCAGACCCACGACGGCCCCGTCCCGAAGGACGCGGGCGCACTGCCCGGGGTGGAGGGCGGGATGGGTCGCCGCCTCGAACACGAAGGACTCCGGAGATCGCGTACAGGCCAGCAGGTCCTCCACGAGGCCCCGCAGATCGTAGAAATCCACGGCAGCGCCGGGAGCGCCCCACTGCTCAGGCAGACGCTCGCCCGTGAGCAGACCGGCGATCCGCTCCGGCTCGCGGTGCCCCCGTGCTCCATCGGGCAGGAAGGCTCGACCGATCTCGAAGAGCCGCGCCCGGGTCTGCTGCCGCTTGCGATTGGCGATCCAGGTGCGCACGAGCCCGGGCCAGAGCGACGGCCGCATGACCGCCAGATCC
>JAZBPI010000158.1:0-3481 GCA_036351555.1 Pseudomonadales bacterium | reverse complement strand
GACTCGTGGGGCCCAGAGGGCCGAGGGGGCGTTGGTCCATGGGCGGTGTCTCCGCGATCGAATTCGTTTGCCGCGTGCGGCGTGGCAGGAGCACTTGCGCGCGGTCCGCCGGCCGTCAGGGGACCGCGGTGAAGGGGGCCGGCTCGCGCAGCGCACGCGTCGAGCGCCGATGCTGCCCGATCTCGTTCTGGAGCCAGTCCCGGAAGGCGGCGACGGCGTCCGGTCGGTCCGGGTCCGGACGCATGAGCAGCTGTTGCCGATATTCGGGTTCACGGGCCGCCGCGAGCGGCTTGACGAGCCGCCCCGTCAGCAGGTGCTCCCCGGCCAGCAGATCGTCGGCGAGGGCGACGCCTTCTCCGGCCACGGCCATGTCCAGGGCCAGTGCGTAGTCGTGGAGCACGGGCCCCTGGTTCCAGTCGATGTCCGTGACCTGGAAATCGCGCAGCCAGGCGCCCCACCAGCCGCGGCTCTGCCAGTGCAGCAGGCGGTGATGGCGCAGGTCGTCGACGTCCGCGAGGGGCACCTGGCCGCGGAGCAGCGCCGGGCTGCAGACCGGAAACTCGAGCGGCGCGTGGAGCTCTTCCTGGGCGAGCTGCGGCCAGCTGCCCGCGCCCCAGTGGATCGCGAGATCGGCATGGCCGGCGAGGAGCTGCTTGAGGTCGGCGCTGACGAGGATCTCCGGCTCGATGTCCGGATAGGCGCGGCAGAAGCGGCCCAGCCGCGCGCCGAGCCAGAGTTCCGCGACCCCGGGCGAGCAGCTGATCACCAGGCGCGCGCGGGCGTTGCGATCCGGCGTGGCAGAGGAGATCAGGCGACCGGCCCGGTCGATGTCGTCGAGGGATCGGGTCATCACGGGGAGGAGCTGCTCCCCTGCCGGCGTCAGCTCGATGGCACGGTTGCGGCGCCGGAAGAGCAGGGTCCCGAGCTGGGCCTCGAGGGCCTGGATCTGGCGGCTGACCGCCGACTGGGTGACGTGCAGCTCCTCGGCCGCGAGCTTGAAGGAGCGCAGCCGCGCCGCGGCTTCGAACATGCGCAGCGCGTTCAGGGACGGCAGATGACGGCGTCGCACGGGCGCTCGGCTCCCGCTCGGGGCTTCGTCCACGACCATAAGGCGCCGCCGCTCTGGCAGCAAACGGCATCCCGTCGCCGTTGACCTGGATCAGCGAGGGGTGTGAGCGGAGGTGGTCAGATGCGAGCCTCGGCCCGCGCGCGAAACAGGAGAGACACCCATGAGCGAGCACATTCACCGGATCCTGGTGCCCGTGGACGGATCCGAGCAGTCGACCCGTGCGGCCCTGCTCGCCCGCGACCTCGCGGTGGCCTTGGGCGTGCCGCTGACGCTCCTGTTCGTCTACGAGCCCGTGTACGGCTCGCTGGCCGGTGCGGCGCAGCTCACGAAGGAGGAAGTGCAGGCGGCCGGGCGGCTCGCGGCCGCCGACGCCTTCGGGGCGGTGGAGACGGCCTTCGGGGACCGGGTCCCCGAGGCGCAGCGTCAGGTGAGCTGGGGCCAGCCGGCCGAGGAGGTCGTCGCCATCGCCCGCCAGCACCCGCAGGCCATGGTGGTCATGGGCCGGCGGGGCCTCGGCGCCGTGGCCGGCGCACTCCTCGGCAGCGTCTCCCAGGCCGTGCTGCGCCACGCGCCGGGTCCGGTCACGCTGGTGTCCTGACCCCGCTCTGCAGGCAGCCGCCCCGCAGCGCCCCGCTCAGGCGGCGGCGGACACCCGCCCCTTCAGGGCCTCGGCCACGATCGCGTGGACGATGCGTCCGTCACGGACGTTGACGCCGCGCGCCAGGTGCGGATCGGCGGCGATGGCCGCCTCGGTGCCCAGTTCCGCGAGCGCGTGCACGAAGGGCAGGGTGACCGCGTTCAGGGCATAGGCGGAGGTCTGTGCCACGGCGCCGGGCATGTTGGTGACGCAGTAGTGCACCACGCCCTCCTCGACGAAGGTCGGGTTGCTGTGCGTGGTGGGTCGGCTCGTCTCGATGCAGCCGCCCTGGTCGATGGAGATGTCGACCACGGCCGACCCCGGGCGCATGGAGCGGAGCATCTCGCGCGTGACCAGGTGCGGGGCCGAGGCGCCGGGCACCAGCACGGCACCGATCACCAGATCCGCGTCCCGCACCGCCGTCTCGATCGCTTCCCGGGTCGCGTGGATGACCCGGACCCGACCGGCGAACTCCTGGTCGAGCTCCTTCAGCCGCCGCGGTGACTTGTCGAGGATGGTGACGTCGGCCCGCAGGCCGGCAGCCATGTAGGCCGCATTGGTGCCGGCGACGCCGCCGCCGATCACCGCCACGCGTCCGGGTGCGACACCGGGTACGCCGCCGAGGAGCACGCCGGCCCCGCCGTGTTCCTTCTCGAGGCAGGAGGCGCCCACCTGGATCGACATCCGCCCGGCCACCTCGCTCATGGGACGCAGCAGGGGCAGGCCCCCCTCCGGAGCGGTGACCGTCTCGTAGGCGATGGCGGTGGCGCCGGAGCGCATGAGGCCCTCGGCCTGGCGCGGATCCGCGGCGAGGTGGAGATAGGTGAACAGCGTGTGCTCCGGACGCAGGCGCGCGTATTCCTCGGCCTGCGGTTCCTTCACCTTGACGATGAGGCGCGCCTCGGCAAAGACGGTGGCGGCATCGGCGACCAGGGTCGCGCCGGCGGCCGCATAGGCCTCGTCACTCGCGCCGATGCCCAGGCCTGCGCCCTGCTGCACGAAGACCTCATGGCCGTCCTCGGTGAGTTCGCGGACCGCCGCCGGCACCAGGCCCACGCGGTACTCGTTGTTCTTGATCTCCGTGGGGACACCGATGCGCATGGGGTTGGCCTCCTGGGGGGCGGGTGGGGATCGGCGGGCGTCGGATGACCCGCTTCGAATGCGCTCAGGATGAGGCTTCGATCGTCGAATTTTCTTGCGTTTCTGCGCCATTGGTCGCGATATTCGCAATGAACGTGCGCCGAGAGGCTCGAAAATGGCAGAAAATTCGAAGGTTCTCCTCGACCGGATCGATCGACGGATCCTCCGTGCCCTCCAGGAGGACGGCCGCCTCGCGAATGCCGAGCTGGCCCGGCGCGTGCAGCTCTCCGAGTCCGCCTGCCTGCGGCGCGTCCGTGCGCTCGAGGCCTCGGGGATCGTCGAGGGCTACGTGCTGCTGGTGAACCAGGCCGTGGCCGGTCGTCCCGGCAACATCTTCGTGGAGATCACCCTGGAATCGCAGGAGGAGCACGCGCTGGCGGCCTTCGAGGCGGCGGTGCGCGATCTGCCCGAAGTCATGGAGTGCTATCTCATGAGCGGGGACTACGACTATCTGGTGCGCGTGATCGTCGCCGACTTCGCCGACTACGAACGGATCCACTCCGCGCACCTGACGCGGCTGCCGCACGTCTCCCGGGTGAAGTCGAGCTTCACGCTGCGCACGGTGACCAAGCGGACGGCGATTCCGCTCTGACCGGCGTGTCCCGGTCGCCGCTGAAGCGTGCTCCCACGTCGGG
>JAZBPI010000157.1:0-39962 GCA_036351555.1 Pseudomonadales bacterium | reverse complement strand
TCTACGGCGATCTGAACCGGGAAGGTCAGGTCCTCGACCTGTGGGGGCGGGCGCCCTTTCGTGTGGTGCTCGGCTATGCCCCCGCCGTGGAGCTGACCTACAACGACCAGCGCGTAGCCCTGCGGCCCCACACGCGCAACGACGTGGCGTCGCTGGTGATCGGGCGCTGAGCGGGAGATCCCGCGCAGGGCTGCAGCACAACCCATTGATTGACTCGAGGCAGGACGTCGGCATGGAATTCCAGTCCCCCATCGTTCGCCGCAAGACCCGCCAGATCATGGTCGGCAAGGTCCCCGTGGGCGGAGACGCACCGATCTCCGTGCAGAGCATGACCAACACGGAGACCACGGACGTCGAGGCCACGGTGGCCCAGATCCGCAAGCTGGAGGCCGCCGGTGCGGACATCGTCCGCGTGTCCACACCCAGTCTGGAGGCCGCCGAGGCCTTCGGGCGGATCCGGCGCAAGGTCGACGTGCCCCTCGTGGCGGACATCCACTACGACTACCGGATCGCGCTGAAGGTCATCGAGTACGGCGTCGACTGCGTGCGCATCAATCCGGGGAACATCGGTGCGGACGATCGCGTGCGCGCCGTCGTCTCGGCCTGCCGGGACGCAGGGGTGCCGATCCGCATCGGCGTGAACGCGGGATCCCTCGGCAAGCGTCTGCTCAAGAAGTACGACAACGAGCCCTGTGCCGAAGCCATGGTCGAGTCCGCGCTTCACCACATCGACATCCTCGACCGTCTCGACTTCCACGATTTCAAGATCAGCCTCAAGGCCTCCGACATCTTCATGACGGTCGACGCCTACCGCCGCCTCGCCACGCAGATCGACAATCCCTTCCATCTCGGCATCACGGAAGCCGGTGGGCTGCGCTCCGGCACGGTCAAGTCGGCGATCGGCCTCGGCATGCTGCTCATGGACGGGATCGGCGACACGCTGCGCGTCTCCCTCGCGGCGGATCCCGTGGAGGAGATCAAGGTCGGCTTCGACATCCTGAAGAGCCTGCGACTGCGGACCCGAGGCATCAATTTCGTCGCCTGCCCGAGCTGCTCGCGCCAGAACTTCGACGTGATCGGCACCATGAACGAACTCGAGCGCCGCCTCGAGGACGTCACCGTGCCCCTCGACGTGGCGGTGATCGGCTGTGTGGTCAACGGCCCCGGCGAAGCCCTGAAGGCGGAGGTCGGCCTCACCGGTGCCTCACCGGCGAGCCTCGTCTACCAGAACGGCAAACCCTCGGAAAAGGTGGGCAACGAGACCCTGGTCGACCAGCTCGAGCGCATCATCCGGCAGCGCATCGATGCCAAGACGCAGGAGCGCGAGGCGCTGGAGAAGAACCTCATCGCACGCGCCTGACCGGTCGCTCGGGTCGCGCGGGCCGGCCCGCGCAACCGGACTGCGCTCGCCAGGCGAGCTCCTGGCCGTACGGCCCCGTTGCGGATCGTCGCCTCGTTCCACGAGATCTCCCGAACCAGCAAGGTCCCCCATGAACAAGATCCAGTCCATTCGCGGCATGCCCGACGTCCTGCCGGGAGACAGCGTGCGCTGGCAGTGGGTCGAGGACAGCGTGAGGGACGTGCTCGCCCGCCACGGCTACCGGGAGCTCCGCCTGCCCGTGCTGGAGTACACCGGTCTCTTCGCGCGGTCCGTGGGCGAGACCAGCGACATCGTCGAGAAGGAGATGTACAGCTTCGAGGATCGGGGAGGAGAGTCCGTGACCCTGCGTCCGGAGGGCACGGCGGGCTGCGTCCGCGCCTGTGAGGAGCATGGTCTGCTCTACAACCAGACGCAGCGGCTCTGGTATGCGGGCCCCATGTTCCGCTACGAACGCCCGCAGAAGGGTCGCTATCGTCAGTTCGAGCAGATCGGCGCCGAGGCCTTCGGCCTGCCGGGCCCGGACATCGATGCCGAACTCATGGTCATGACCGCCGCCATGTGGCAGGTCCTCGGGATCGCCGACGCGGTAACCCTCGAACTGAATACGCTCGGCGCGCCCGAGGCCCGGCGCGCCTATCGGGAGGCGCTCGTGGCCTACCTCGAGCCCCGCGCAGAGGGCCTCGACGAGGACAGCCAGCGTCGGCTGCACCGCAATCCCCTGCGGATCTTCGATTCTAAGGATCCGGGCACCCAGGCCCTCCTCGCCGAGGCGCCGGGCCTGCACGACTGGCTGGACGACGCATCGCGCGCCCACTTCGACGGCCTGCGCCGCCTGCTCGATGCGGCGGGCGTGGACTACGTCGTCAATCCGCGTATCGTGCGCGGCCTGGACTACTACACGCGCACCGTCTTCGAGTGGACGACGGACCGTCTCGGCGCCCAGGGAACGGTCTGCGCGGGCGGACGCTACGACGGGCTCGTCGAACTGCTCGGCGGACGACCCACGCCCGGCATCGGCTTCGCCATGGGCGTGGATCGTCTGCATCTGCTCGCGGAGGCCATGGACGCCGTGCCGTCGTCCCTCGCCCGCGAGGTCGACGTCTATCTGCTGCCCCTCGACGATGATCAGACGGGCGCGGCCCTGGCCCTGGCCCGGCGCCTGCGCGAGGCGGTGCCCGGGCTGCGCCTGCAGCTCCACTGCGGAGGCGGCAAGCCCAAGGCGCGGTTCCGGCGCGCCGATGCGAGCGGCGCGGAGCTGGCCCTGATCGTCGGCGAGACGGAAGCGGCGGCGCAGACGGTTTCGGTCAAGCCGCTGCGGGAGGAAGGCGAGCAGCGCACCCTGACGCAGGATGCGCTGATCGAGGCATTGCGGACGCGCTATCCCTGATCTGGCCCGCTCTCCGCGGCGTGTCGCGGGGAGTGTCGGGAGGGGCGCGCGAGAGGATCTGGAGAGGACGACCTTGAGCGACTATCGAACCGATGAGGAGACCGTCGAGCAGCTGGCACGATGGTGGAAGGAGAACGGCACCTTCCTCGTGATCACGCTGCTGCTGGTGTTCGGCGGCCTGTTCGGCTGGCGCTGGTGGCAGGACGAGAGCCAGCGGCAGGCCCAGGCCGCCTCTGCGCTCTACTACGAATGGCTCGAGGCTCGGGGCGCCGGTGAGGCGGACAGCGGAGCGGCACTCGCTGCCCGGCTGCGCTCGGAGTATCCGGAGTCGGCCTACATCGCGCTCCTGGCCTTCGACGATGCGGCACGGGCCGCGCGAGACGGTGATCTCGCGGCAGCGCGCCGGGCCCTGGAGGAAGTGCTCGAGATCGGCGCCACGGACGCCATCGAGGACATCGCGCGTCTGCGGCTCGCGCGCATCGAGCTCGACGACGGGGACCCGCGCGCCGCGCTCGTTCTCGTGGAGCAGATCCGCCAGGCCGAATCCGTCAGCGCCGCGGAGGAGCTGCGCGGGGACGCCCTGCTTCAGCTCGGACGCCCCGACGAGGCGCGCGGGGCCTATGCCCTCGCGCTCACGACGGCGGTCACCGGTCGACCGCTCCTCGAGATGAAGATCGACGATCTCGATACGCCCCGGGAGCCGGGCGAATGAGCCAGCTGCTCCGGGCGTTCGTGCTCGGCGCCCTGCTGCTCGGTCTGCCCGGCTGTTCCTGGTTCGGCGGCGACGACGAGGAGGAAGGGCCCGCGCCGCTCATGGAGTTCGAGCCCGAGGGGCGCCTCAAGGCGGTCTGGCGTGCACGGATCGGCGACGGCCTCGGCAAGCGCTACACGCGCATCGAACCGGTCGTGGTGCGCGGGACTCTCTATGCGGCCGACGTCTACGGTGTGGTCGAGGCGCGGGAGCTCGAAACGGGCCAGCTGCGCTGGCGGACCCGCGTCGATGTCCCGGCGGGCTCCTTCCTGTCCAGCTTCGCCTTCTGGGGGCGCGACGACGATGACGGCAGCTTCGTCACCGGCGGGCTCGGCGCCGACGATTTCGCGGTCTTCCTCGGAACCAAGGATGGAGCGCTGATCGCGCTGCGTGCCAACGATGGCGGCGAGCTCTGGCGTGCACAGCTGTCGAGCGAGATCCTGGCGCCGACGGCGAGCGACGATGCGCGGGTCTACGTGATGACCGGGGACGGTCGCCTGACGGCGCTGTCCCGTTCCGACGGCAGCCGCCTGTGGTCCTTCGACACCCAGGTGCCCGTGCTGTCCCTGCGCGGCACCAGTGCTCCGGTGGTGCAGGGGCCGCTCGTGTTCGCGGGCTTCGCCAACGGGCGCGTGGTCGCGCTGCGCAGCGACGAGGGCCAGGTGCTCTGGGAGCACGTGGTCGCGCTGCCCACGGGCCGGTCCGAGCTCGAACGCATCGCCGATGTGGACTCCTCACCGCTCCCCACGGGCGTCGGCGTCTTCGTCGGCAGCTACCAGGGCGCGGTGAAGGGCCTGCGCATCGCCGACGGCAATCCCCAGTGGGAGCGGCCCCTGTCGACGCATGAAGCGCTGGCCGAGGGCTACGGCGACATCTACGTCACGGACGAGAACGGCTCCCTCTACGCCCTCGATCAGGTCTCGGGCGCCGTCGACTGGCAGCAGGACGGCCTCGCGCGACGGGGCGTGACCGGGCCGGCCGTGGTGAGTGCCTATGTCGCGGTCGGGGACGCGGAGGGGTACGTTCACCTCTTCGCCCAGTCGGACGGTCGTCCGATCGCGCGCCTGCGGGTCGATTCCGCGGGCGTGCGCGACACCCCCCTGGGCGTGGGAGATCGACTGGTCGTCCTGGCCAACGACGGCCGTCTCGTCGTCTACGAGTTCGAGCTCCGTGACTGACGCCCCGGGCCCGGCTTCCCGCGCCTCGCTGCCGCCCGCCAGGGCCTGAATCCGGAAGCGACCCAGATGTCCGCTGTCATCGCGCTCGTCGGCCGGCCGAACGTCGGCAAGTCGACCCTCTTCAATCGGCTCACCCGGTCGCGGGATGCGCTCGTCGCCGATCTGCCCGGACTCACGCGGGATCGTCAGTACGGTCTCGCGCGCATCGACGAACGCGCCTGTGTGGTCATCGACACGGGCGGCCTGACGGGCGAGGAGGTCGGCCTCGACGAAGCCATGGCGCGGCAGACCCTGCGCGCCGTGGACGAGGCGGATCTGGTGCTGCTCATGGTCGACGGCCGCAGTGGCCTCACCGCAGGAGACGAGTTCATCGCCGAGCGCCTGCGGCGCATGGGGCGCCCGGTGCAGCTCGTGGTCAACAAGATCGACGGCATCGGCGAGGATGCGGCCCTCGCCGAGTTCGCCGGCCTCGGGTTCGGTGATGCAGTGCCGATCTCGGCCAGCCACGGCCGCGGCCTCCGCACCCTCGAGGCCGCGGTGCTCGCGCGACTGCCCGAGGATCAGGATCCGTCCGCGGAGGCGGAAGCGCGGCACGGGATCGTCGTCAGCGTGGTCGGCCGCCCGAACGTCGGCAAGTCCACGCTCGTCAATCGCCTGCTCGGCGAGGATCGTGTGGTGGTCTACGACGAGGCCGGCACGACCCGCGACTCCATCTTCATTCCCTACGAACGCGACGGCAGACCCTACACCCTGGTCGATACGGCCGGCGTGCGTCGTCGTGGGCGGGTGCACGAGACCGTGGAGAAGTTCAGCGTCGTGAAGACGCTCCAGGCCATCGATGCCGCAGGGGTCGTGGTGCTCGTCGTCGACGCCCGCGACGGACTGGTCGAGCAGGATCTGCACCTCCTCGGCACGGTGATCGAACACGGTCGCGCGATCGTGCTGGCGGTGAACAAGTGGGACGGCATGGCGCCGGACGAGCGCGATCGGGTCCGCGATGCCCTGGCGCGCCGGCTGTCCTTCATTCCCTGGATGCGGATCCACTTCATCTCGGCCATGCACGGATCCGGCGTCGGTGAGCTCTACGGCTCCATCGACGAGGCCTGGGAAGCGGCCTGCGTGGACCTCACGACGCACAAGCTCACGGCCGTGCTCGAGGACGCGGTGCGCGAACATGCGCCGCCCCTGCATCAGGGGCGGCGGATCAAGCTGCGCTATGCGCATCAGGGCGGCAACCGTCCGCCGGTCATCGTCGTGCACGGCAACCAGACGGAGCAGGTGCCGGAAGCCTATCGGCGGTTCCTCGAGCGGCGCTTCCGAACGGTCTTCGATCTGCACGGCACGCCGCTGCGCATCGAGTTGCGCAGCGGACGCAATCCCTTCGCCGGGCGCCGGAACACCCTGACGCCCCGTCAGGAACGCAAGCGCAAGCGGCTCATGAAGCACATCAAGAAGCGCAGTCGCTAGTTCGACTCCGTCGGCGTGCCCCGGGCGGACCAGGGCGCCCCAGGGATCCCGCAGCACCGACGAGGGCCCGGGGCTGTCCATGCCCGACGGCTCGCTTCGCTGCAGACGAGCCGAACTCGTCGGAGCGCGCATCAGCCACGCACGCCGCCGGCGGATCCCGGTCGCGCGTGCAGGGCGCAAGGTCGCCGTCATCGATTCGTCACGCCTCCTTCACGCACCCTTAACCTGCCGGCTGCATCGTCTCGCGCGGAGTTCGATCCTTGCTGAGGAGACGAGGAAGATGACGATGCGCATGACGTCAGGACTCGCGGCGATGCTGCTCACCGCAGCGCTGCTCGCGGGCTGTGAAGGGGACGATGGCAATGCAGGGCCTCAGGGTGCACCGGGGCCGCAGGGTCCCGCCGGCACCGATGCGTCACGGACGACCATCGCCCTGAGCTTTCTCGGCCGCGCACGCAATCCCGCGTCCGGCTTCGACGAGAGCGCAGCAGAGATCGTCGCCTACGAGCCCGCCAGCCAGCGCCTGTTCGTGGTGAACGCCCAGTCGGGCAACGTCGACATCTTCTCCCTCGCTGCCCCGGCGGCACCGACGCTCGCGGACACCCTCGAGGTCGCCGCGGACATCGCCGCCGAGATCGGCGCGGCGGCCACGGACTTCGGCGCCGCGAACAGCGTGGCCGTGGACGCGGCGAGCAACACCGTCGCCGTGGCCGTCGAGGCCGATCCGAAGACGGACAACGGCTACGTCGCCTTCTACCAGGCCTCCGACGGCACCTTCCTCGCCGCGGTCGAGGTGGGGGCCCTGCCGGACATGCTCATCTTCACACCCGATGGCTCGAAGGTGGTGGTCGCGAACGAGGGCGAGCCCAATGGGGCCTACGACGTCGATCCCGAAGGCAGCGTGAGCATCATCGACGTCTCGGGTGGCGCCTCCACGGTGACGGCCGCGAACGTGACCACCGTCGGTTTCGGCGGGCTCATGATGGCGGACATTCCCGGCGTGCGGATCTTCGGGCCCGGCGCGTCCATCGCCCAGGACCTGGAGCCCGAGTACGTCGCGGTCTCTGCGGACAGCACCACGGCCTGGGTCTCCCTGCAGGAAAACAATGCCATCGCGGAGATCGATCTGGTCGCGGGCACGCTCACGGACGTCTGGTCCATGGGCTTCAAGAACCACCGCATCGCCGGCAACGGTCTGGACGCGGCGGACAACGACGACATCGTCAACATCCGCAACTGGCCGATCTTCGGCATGTTCCTTCCCGATGCGATCGCGAGCTACGAGTTCGCGGGTACGCCCTATCTGGTCACGGCGAACGAGGGTGATGCACGCGAGTACTTCGACGACAGCATCGCCGATGCGGCGGCCTGCGAGGCGGCCGGTGGTTTCGATTTCGACGCCGACGACGGCTGCCTCGTCTTCATCGACGAATTCGACGTCGAGGATCTCATCGACTTCGGCGTGACCTTCGCGCTGCCGGACGCCGATCTCTCCTTCCTCTTCGACGCGAACCTCGATGGCGCCGTGACCATCGACGATCTCAACAGCGATGCGTCCCTCGCGCGCTACGCGATCACCTCCACCAACGGCTTCACCGGCTGCGATCCGACCGATGCGGCACAGTTCGGGGGTGACGGGGATGCCAACTCGACTTGCGTCGTCGAGGCGCTCTACGGCTACGGGGCGCGGTCCTTCTCCATCTACAACGCGGTGACCCGCGAGCGGGTCTTCGATTCGGGAGACGACTTCGAGCGCATCACCGCGGACCGGCTCGGCGACGGGTTCAACTCGGACAACGACGAGAACGGCACCTTCGATTCCCGCAGCGACGCCAAGGGCCCCGAGCCCGAGGCAGTGACCCTCGCGCAGATAGAGGGCCGCACCTACGCGTTCATCGGTCTCGAGCGCGTCGGCGGCATCATGGTCTACGACATCTCCGAGCCGGAGAGTGCGCGCTTCGTGCAGTACGTGAACTCGCGGGACTTCGGCATCGCGGACGTCGAGGATCCGGCCGTGGCCGACGACATCGATCTCGGCCCCGAGAGCAGCGTGTTCATCCCCGCCACCGACAGCCCGACCGGGAACGCGCTGCTGGTGATCGGCAACGAGGTGAGCGGGACCATCAGCGTCTATCAGGTCGACACCCTGACCATCGGGGACTGAGTCGCTGCGCGATCGGCGCCCCGGGCCCCGACGTCGTCGGGGCCCGGGGATCGGTCGGGACCTTCAGGCCCGCCCGTCCTCTTCCGCGCCATCCCCGCTCGTGCTCAGGTCGAGCGGGCCGACCACCGCGACCGCCAGCACGCCGCCGGCAAGGTGGGCGTGCAGGGCGTCTCCGGTCGAGACCTCGTCCGGAGACCGCACCAGCGCGCCGAAGCGCTGCCCCGGCGCCGCAGGTCGCGTGAGCAGCGCATAGCCGCGATCCACCACTCCCAGGGGGTTCTGCAGCGTGAGGGCAGTCTGCGCGCCGCGCAGCCGCTGCTGCTGCTTCGTGATCCGCCCCTGCGCGGCGCGGGTCAGTCTCGCCCGTGCCTGCGCGACCCGCGCGCGGTCCCGGGCCGCGAGCAGGGCCGGGCTGCTCCGCTCCAGACGACGGCGCAGCGCGGCGAGGCGTTCGCCGTCCCGGGCGACGCGGGACACGGGGCTCTGCGCCCGCAACCGCCGACGCACGCCATCGAGCTGGGTCCGGAGCAGGGCGCCTCGCTGTGCGATCAGGCGCCGAAGGCGGAGCTCGAGCTCGTCGGCACGCTGGATCCGGTCCTGGAGCAGCGCGCCCGGATGACGCAGGCGCCGCCGTACCTGATCGAGGTGGCGTCGATCGTTCGCCAGACGCGCGACCAGGCGTTGTCGGAGACGTTCCCGGCCCCGCGCGAGCGCTGCGCGCCAGTCGCTCTGGTCCGGCGTCGCCAGCTCCGCCGCAGCCGACGGGGTGGGGGCCCGCAGGTCGGCGACGAAGTCGGCGATGGTGAAATCGGTCTCGTGGCCGACCGCCGAGACCACGGGAATGCTGCACCCGGCCAGGGCGCGGGCGACCGCTTCCTCGTTGAAGGCCCACAGATCCTCGAGCGATCCCCCACCCCGACCGGCGATGACCAGATCGGGTGCGTCCTCGGGCGCCGCCGCGACCCAGCGCTCCAGCCGGGCGAAGGCCGCGGCGATCTCGGCACCGGCCTGCTCCCCCTGCACGGCCGTCGGCAGGAGCGTCACGCGGGCGACGGGCCAGCGGCGGCCCAGAACCGAGACGAGGTCGCGGATGGCGGCGCCGGTCGGCGACGTGATCAGCGCGATGTGGCGGGGACAGGCGGGCAGGGGGCGCTTGCGGTCGTCCTCGAAGAGGCCCTCCGCAGCGAGGCGCTGCCGCAACTGCTCGAAGGCGAGGCGCAGGGCGCCCTCGCCGGCCGGTTCGATCGCATCCACGATCAGCTGGAACTCGCCACGCCCCACGTAGAGGCTGACGCGACCGCGGAGGAGCACGTGCATGCCGTCCTCGGGCCGGAAGCGGACGCGACCATTGCGGTTGCGGAACATGGCGCAGCGCACCTGCGCCTGTCGATCCTTGAGCGTGAAGTACCAGTGGCCGGAGCTCGGTCGGGCGAAGTTGGACAGTTCCCCCTCCACCCAGACCACGCCGAAGGCCTCCTCGAGCGCGACCTGGGCTTCCGCGTTGAGCTGGCTGGGCGTGAGCACACGCCGGGGAGTGTCGAGGAGTGTGGCGGGCGGCGGATCGTCCGCGAGCGGAGGGCGTCGTGTCGTCATGAGGTCATCCTAGTGTCCTGCCGGACGAGTTCACAGCCTTTGCGCAGGTCGCGTTCTTCGGGCTGGGCAGGGAACGCGGGTCCGCGTCGTCGTTCCTTGCCGAAGGCCCGCTTCGACGCGTCGCGACGCCTTGCCCGACAGCCCCTGCCCGGCTCGAAGGCCGTGAACGCCTCTGCCAGGACACCCGCCCAGCTCGCAGGGCCCCGCTGCGGATCTCGGGCGGCAGGTCCGCCCATCGTCGATGCCGGGACCTTGTCCGCAGGTGCCCGGATCCCGATGCGTTCCCGCCCCGTCCGCGGACGCCGCCATGACCTCCATCACCGGTGTGTGTCCGGCGCCCCGAAATGCAGCGCGCCCGGGGCCCGAGGCGGCAGTCGTGTTTACTTCCCCAGGGGCCGCGCGTAGGATTGCGCGCTTCATTTCCGGGGGCCGGCTCATGATCCGAATCGCCCACGACGCGCTCACTTTCGACGACGTCCTCCTGCTGCCCGCCTACTCCGAAGTGCTGCCTTCCCAGGTCGATCTGACCACGCGCCTGACCCGCAACATCCGCCTGAACATTCCGCTCATGTCCGCGGCCATGGACACGGTGACCGAGGGCCGTCTGGCCATCGCCATCGCTCAGGAAGGCGGGATCGGCATCATCCACAAGAACATGCCGGTCGAACGGCAGGCTCGTGAGGTGCGCGCGGTCAAGAAATACGAGAGTGGCGTGATCCGCGATCCGATCAGCATCGGGCCCGATGCCACCGTGCGCGAGCTGATCGAGCTCAAGCGCGAGCACTCGATCTCCGGTGTCCCGGTGGTGCGGGGTGCCGAGCTGCTCGGCATCGTCACCAGCCGTGACGTGCGCTTCGAGCCCGATCTCGACACGCGCGTGGCGGACATCATGACGCCCAAGGAGAAGCTCGTGACCGTCCCCGAGGGGGCGAGTCAGGAGGCCGTCATGGAGCTGCTCCATCGCCACCGCATCGAGAAGGTGCTGGTGACCAATGACGCCTTCGAGCTGCGCGGGCTGATCACGGTCAAGGACATCAACAAGGCGCAGATGTACCCGAGCGCCTGCAAGGACAACCAGGGCCGGCTCCGCGTCGGAGCCAGCGTCGGGACCTCGGCGGAGACCGAGGAGCGCGTGGCGGCCCTGGTCGAGGCCGGCGTGGACGTCATCGTCGTCGATACGGCGCACGGCCATTCGCGCGGGGTCCTCGAGCGCGTGCGCTGGCTGAAGAAGCACTATCCGGAACTGGACGTGATCGGCGGCAACGTCGCCACCCGCGAGGGCGCCCTGGCGCTCGTCGAGGCCGGTGTCGACGCGGTCAAGGTGGGGATCGGCCCGGGATCGATCTGCACGACCCGGGTCGTCACCGGCATCGGCGTCCCCCAGATCACCGCGGTCGCGGAAGTGGCTGCGGCGCTGGACGGGACGGACATTCCGCTCATCGCCGACGGCGGTGTGCGCTATTCCGGGGATCTCGCCAAGGCCATCGTCGCCGGTGCCCACGCCGTCATGGTGGGCAGTCTGCTCGCCGGTACGGACGAGGCGCCCGGAGAGGTCGAGCTCTTCCAGGGTCGGACCTACAAGGCCTATCGCGGCATGGGGTCCCTCGGCGCCATGGGGCAGCCGAACGGTTCCTCGGACCGCTACTTCCAGGGGTCGGAGAGCGACGCGAGCAAGCTGGTTCCCGAGGGCATCGAGGGGCGCGTTCCCTACCGCGGTCCCATGGGTGCGATCGTCCATCAGCTCATGGGCGGGCTGCGGGCCTCCATGGGCTACACCGGTTCCGCCGACATCCTCAGCATGCGCACGCGACCGGAATTCATCCGGATCACCTCCGCGAGCATGGCGGAGAGCCACGTGCACGACGTTGCGATCACCAAGGAAGCGCCGAACTACCCCGCGCGCTGATCCCGGGCGCCGGGTCGACCCGGCGCGAGGTCCGTCGTCGTGACCGGTCCGGCGTTCGCCGGGGCAGGGTCCGTCATCTCCGGTACCGGAAGACCAGCATGAGCCAGGACATCCACAACGAACGGATCCTCGTTCTCGACTTCGGATCCCAGTACACGCAGCTGATCGCGCGCCGCGTGCGCGAGCTCGGCGTGTTCTGCGAAATCCTGCCCTTCGACGTCGATTCCGCCTATCTCGTCGAGGCGGCCCCCCAGGGCATCATACTGTCCGGTGGACCGGAGAGCGTCACCCTCGAGGAAACGCCCCGGGCGCCCGCGGCGGTCTTCGAACTCGGCTGTCCCGTGCTCGGGATCTGCTACGGCATGCAGACCATGGCGGAGCAGCTCGGCGGTGCGGTGATCGGCTCCGAGGAGCGCGAGTTCGGCCACGCCCGCCTCACCGTGACCGGCGCCTGCCGCATCCTCGATGGTCTCCAGGATCACGCCGAGGATGATCGGAGACTGCTCGATGTCTGGATGAGCCATGGCGATCGGGTCACGGCGGTCCCGGCGGGTTTCAGCTGTGTCGGCACCTCCCTCAATGCGCCCATCGCTGCCATGGCGGACGAGACGCGCGGCTACTACGGGGTGCAGTTCCATCCCGAGGTCACCCACTCACGCCAGGGGCAGGCGATCCTCAGACGCTTCGTGCGCGATGTCTGCGACTGCAGCGCCCTGTGGACCGCAGCGAACATCGTCGACGACGCCATCGAGCAGGTGCGGTCCCAGGTCGGCGACGGCAAGGTGATCCTCGGTCTGTCCGGGGGTGTGGATTCCTCCGTCGTCGCGGCCCTGCTGCATCGAGCGATCGGTGATCAGCTCGTGTGCGTGTTCGTCGACAATGGCCTGCTCCGTCTCGGCGAAGGGGATCAGGTCATGGAGGCCTTCGCCCAGGCAACGAACAACAGCTTCGATCTGAACATCGTCCGCGTCGACGCCGAGGACGAGTTCCTCTCGCGCCTGGCGGGCGTCGCTGATCCGGAGACGAAGCGCAAGATCATCGGCCAGACCTTCATCGAGGTCTTCGAGCGCGAGGCGAAGAAGGTGGCCAGCGCGCGCTATCTCGCCCAGGGCACCATCTATCCGGACGTCATCGAGTCGGCTGCGTCGCGCTTCGGCAAGGCCCACGTGATCAAGTCCCATCACAACGTCGGTGGCCTCCCCGAGCGCATGGACCTCGAGCTCGTCGAGCCGCTGCGCGAACTGTTCAAGGACGAGGTGCGCCGCATCGGACTCGAGCTCGGGCTGCCCGCCGAGCTGATCCATCGCCATCCCTTCCCGGGCCCGGGGCTCGGTGTTCGCATCCTCGGAGAGATCCGCAAGGAGTACGCCGAGCTGCTCCGCGAGGCCGACGCGATCTTCATCGAGGAGCTGCGGGCTGCAGACTGGTATCAGAAGGTCAGCCAGGCCTTCGTCGTGTTCATGCCGGTGAAGTCCGTGGGTGTGGTCGGTGATGCGCGCCGCTACGAGTACGTGGTCGCCCTGCGCGCCGTCGAGACCATCGATTTCATGACGGCGCGCTGGGCGGAGCTGCCCCACGCCCTGCTCGCGCAGGTGTCGAATCGCATCATCAACGAGATCGCCGGCATCTCCCGCGTCGTCTACGACATCTCGAGCAAGCCCCCGGCCACCATCGAGTGGGAATGAGCGGGCTCCGGCCGGTCGATGCAGACGTGAGTGACGAAGGCGAGATGGATGCCCGCTTCATGCGCCGCGCCCTCGAACTCGCGGCGCAGGCGGCGCAGGCCGGCGAGGTCCCGGTCGGAGCCCTGGTCGTGCGCGACGGGCGGATCCTCGGGGAAGGCTTCAATCGACCGATCTCCTCCGGCGACCCGACGGCGCACGCGGAGATCGAGGCGCTGCGGGCGGCCTGTCGGGCCGTCGGCAACTATCGTCTGGCCGGCGCCGTGCTCTATTCGACCATCGAGCCCTGCACCATGTGCGCCGGTGCCCTGGTGCACGCCAGGATCGCGCGCCTCGTCTACGGCGCCGAGGAACCCCGCGCCGGTGCGGTGCGCAGCAGCGCGCGCGCCCTGGACAACCCGGGGCTGAATCATCAGGTGCAGGTCACCGCGGGCGTCTGCGCCGATGTGGCGGGGGGGCTGGTCCGCGACTTCTTCCGCGCGCGACGTGCGGCGATCGAGGCGGCCGGGCCGTCGGGTCAGGGGGAGCAGGCAGAGCGATGAAGGGCGTGATTCTCGAGGTGCCCGGCGGTGACGCACTCCCCGGATTCCGCCGGGACAAGCTCGTGTCCACGCTGCGCGCGCAGGCGCCGGGGCTGACCGATCTCGAGGCCCGCTACGTGCATTTCTGCCAGCTGGCCGGCACGGCGGATCCCGCGACCCGCAACCGGGTCGAGCGCCTCCTCGCGAGCGGGACCGAAGCGGGTCGCACGCTGCAGGGGGCACCGCAGGGGAGGCCGCTGGCGCTCGTGGTGCCGCGCCCCGGCACCATCTCGCCCTGGTCGAGCAAGGCCACGGACATCGCGCACAGCTGTGGACTCGACGAGGTGCTGCGCATCGAGCGGGGCGTGCGCTGGTGGGTGCGCGGAACGGCGCCGGCACCGGCGCTCCTGACGCCGCTCTTCGATCGCATGGTGGAAGCTGCGCTCGATCCCGAGGCGGATCCGGCGGTGCTCTTTCGCGAGCAGACGCCGGTGCCCCTTGCGCGCATCGCTCTGTGGGCGCAGGGCCGCCCGGCGCTCGAGGAGGCGGACCGGCGCCTCGGGCTCGCGCTCTCCGCGGACGAGATCGACTATCTGGTCGAGGCCTTCGGTGTGCTCGGCCGCGATCCCTCCGACGTCGAGCTGATGATGTTCGCCCAGGCGAACTCCGAGCACTGCCGGCACAAGATCTTCAACGCGAGCTGGACCCTCGACGGGGTGACGCAGCCGCGTTCGCTCTTCGGCATGATCCGCAACACGCACGAGGCGGTGAACGGGCGCGGCATCCTCTCTGCCTATGCGGACAACGCCGCGGTCATCGAGGGCACCACGGCGTCCCGCCTGTGGATCGATCCGGCCACCCGGCGCTACGGCTTCGTGCGCGAGGCGATCCCGGTGCTCATGAAGGTCGAGACCCACAACCATCCGACGGCGATCGCGCCCTTTCCCGGCGCGGCCACCGGGTCCGGCGGCGAGATCCGGGACGAGGGCGCCGTGGGGCGGGGTTCGAAGCCCAAGGCCGGCCTCAGTGGCTTCACGGTCTCCCATCTCGCGCTCCCGGACTTCCCCCAGCCCTGGGAGACGGACTTCGGCCGCCCCGACCGCATCGCCTCGGCGCTGGACATCATGCTCGAGGGCCCGATCGGCGCGGCGTCCTTCAACAACGAGTTCGGTCGGCCGGCGCTCGCCGGCTATTTCCGGACCTTCGAGCAGCGCGTCGATCTCGGTGACGGCCCGGAACTGCGCGGCTTTCACAAGCCGATCATGATCGCGGGCGGACTCGGCAATGTGCGCACCGAGCACGTGCACGCGGAGCCGATCGCGCCGGGGGCGCCCCTCGTGGTGCTCGGGGGGCCGGCCATGCTCATCGGGCTCGGCGGGGGTGCCGCGTCGTCCATGGCGACCGGCGCGAGCGACGCGGAGCTCGACTTCGCCTCGGTGCAGCGCGGCAATCCGGAGATGCAGCGCCGCTGTCAGGAGGTGATCGACCGCTGCTGCGCCCTCGGTGCGGCGAACCCGATCAGCCTCGTTCACGACGTCGGCGCCGGTGGTCTCTCCAATGCGCTGCCGGAACTCGTGAAGGACGGTGGCGTCGGCGGGCGCTTCGCGCTGCGCGCGGTGCCGAGCGCCGAACCCGGTCTCTCGCCCCTGGAGCTCTGGTGCAACGAGGCGCAGGAACGCTATGTGCTCGCCCTGCATGCGGATCGCATGACCACCTTCGAGGCGATCTGTCGGCGCGAACGCTGCCCCTATGCGGTCGTCGGTCATGCCCTGCCGGAACCTCGCCTCGAGGTGGACGACGCCCATTTCGGGGATCGGCCGATCGATCTGCCGCTGTCGGTGCTCTTCGGCAAGCCGCCGAAGCTGACGCGCACCGTGACGACGGTGCGGCGGGCACCGCCACCCCTCGATCGCGAGGGCATCGACCTCGACGAGGCGCTGCTGCGCGTGCTCCGCTATCCGGCGGTAGCGGGGAAGGGGTTCCTCGTCACCATCGGCGACCGCACCATCACGGGGCTGGTGGCCCGCGATCAGATGGTCGGGCCCTGGCAGGTCCCCGTGGCCGACGTGGCCGTGACGGCGGCGGCCTTCGACACGGTCGCCGGCGAGGCCATGGCGCTCGGGGAGCGGCCGCCCCTGGCGCTCGTCGACCCCGCAGCGTCCGCACGCATGGCGGTGGGTGAGGCGATCACGAACATTGCCGCGGCGCGCATCGAGGCGCTCACGGACGTGCGCCTCTCGGCGAACTGGATGGCGGCCGCGGGACAGGGGCACGAGGACCAGGCGCTCTTCGAGGCCGTCCGCGCCGTGGGCATGGAGCTGTGTCCGGCCCTCGGGATCGCGATTCCCGTGGGCAAGGATTCCCTGTCCATGCGCACGCTCTGGCAGGCCGACGACCAGCCCCGCGCCATGACGGCGCCGGTCAGCCTGGTGGTCACGGCCTTTGCGCCGGTGCTGGACGTCCGCCGGACCCTCACCCCGCAGCTGCGCACCGATCTCGGCGAGACGGCGCTGCTCCTGTTCGATCTCGGCCGGGGGCGGGATCGCCTCGGCGCGTCGGCCCTGGCCCAGGTCCACGGCCAGCTCGGAGACGACGCCCCCGACGTCGACGACCCGGAGCGACTCCGCGCCTTCTTCGACGCCATCCAGGGCCTGTCCGGCGCCGGTGCGCTGCTTGCCTACCACGACCGCTCCGACGGGGGGCTCTGGGCGACGCTCTGCGAGATGGCCTTCGCCGGCGGCTGCGGCCTCGACATCCGTCTGCCGGTGGGGACCGACCTGCTCGCGGCACTCTTCGCCGAGGAACTGGGGGCCGTCGTCCAGGTGCGTGCGAGCGACGCGGAGCGCATCGTCGCCGAGCTCGATCAGGGCGCCCTCGCGGGCTGCGTGCGTCGCCTCGGTACGCCGCTCGCGACGGATCGCGTGCAGATTCACCTCGGAGACGTCTGCCGGATCGACCTGGCGCGCAGCAGCCTCCATCGGACCTGGGCGGAGACCAGCGCGCGCATGCAGGCCCTGCGCGACAACCCGGACTGCGCAGCGGAGGAGTTCGCCCGGGTCGGCGCGGCCAGCGAGGCGGGTCTGGTGCCGGTCCTGAGCTTCGATCCGGCCGAGGATCCGGCGGCGCCCCTGATCGCCACGGGCGTCCGGCCGCGGGTGGCGATCCTCCGCGAGCAGGGCGTGAACGGACACATGGAGATGGCCGCGGCCTTTCATCGTGCGGGCTTCGATCCCATGGACGTGCACATGACGGATCTGCTCTCGGGCGCCTGTGGCCTCGACGACGTCCAGGGCCTGGTCGCCTGCGGCGGTTTCTCCTACGGCGATGTACTCGGGGCGGGCCAGGGCTGGGCGCGGTCGATCCTCTTCCACGAGGAGACGCGGCGGCTCTTCGAGCGCTTCTTCCAGCGCACCGATGCCTTCGCGCTCGGCGTCTGCAACGGCTGTCAGATGATGGCCGGGCTTGCGGAGCTGATTCCCGGCAGTGCGGGCTGGCCGCGCTTCGTGCGCAATCGTTCCGAGCAGTTCGAGGCCCGGCTGGTGCAGGTGCGCATCGAGGCGCCGCGTTCCGTGCTGCTCTCGGGCATGGACGGGGCCGTCCTGCCGGTCGCCGTCGCGCACGGCGAGGGCAGGGCGCTCTTCGCGCAGGAGGGGGATGCGGAGCGTCTCGCCACCAGCGACCGCGTGGTGCTGCGCTACGTCGAGGGCGACGGCGCCGTCGCCCAGCGCTATCCGGCCAATCCGAACGGGTCCGTGGAGGGCGTCGCCGGCGTCTGCAACGCGGATGGGCGCATCACCCTGATGATGCCGCACCCGGAGCGGGTCTTTCTCACGCGGCAGCTGTCCTGGCATCCGGACCACTGGCCCGAGGACTCGCCCTGGATGCGCATGTTCCGCAACGCGCGCGCCTGGCTCGCCTGAAGCCTCAGCCGCCGTCCGAGGGCGCCCGGGCCCGCCACTCCGGTGCCAGCAGGCCGAGCATCAGCGTGTCCTGGACCTCACCGGTCACCTGCCAGCGCTCGCGCAGTCGACCTTCGACGATGAAGCCGAGACGCTGCAGGGCGCGGATGGACCCCTCGTTGCGGGGATCCACGTCGGCTTCGAGGCGATGCAGGCCCATGGCCCCGAAGGCGTGCTCCACGAGCACCGGCAGGATCTCGCCCATCAGACCCTGACCCCAGGCCGCGCGTGCCAGGGCGAAGCCGATCTCTGCGCGCCGGTTGTCCAGATCGAGGGCCGAGAGCGCGCAGGTGCCGATGACGCCCGGCTGATCACGGTGCTCCAGCCCCCACTCGAGCAGTTCGCCGCGCTGATACTCCTCGCGGATCTCCTCGAGGAGCGTCCGTGCATCCGCCTCGCGGCGCATGGGCGGGGAGGACCAGTACCGGGTCACGGCGGGGTCCGAGAAGATGCGGAACAGGGCAGGCACGTCCTCGTCCAGGAGTGCGCGCAGGCGCAGCCGTGGCGATTCGAGGATCGGCAGCTTCTGCTCGTAGCAGGCGCGGGCGTTCCCGGTCACCGCGGCAGGCCGCGCGAGAAGAGCACGTCGCCGCTGCGCACGGGATACTGCTGCGTCGTCCGGTCCTCGCACCAGTAGCGCAGCGTGTCGCGCACGACCGGGAAGGCGAGTTCGTTCCAGGGCAGGTCCTCGGGCGCGACCAGTTCGACCGCCAGACTCTCGGGTCCGGCGTCGTACTCGGGCGCGACCAGGCGACCCCGGTAGAACAGATAGACCTGGTTGATGTGCGGCAGGTTGAACAGGGTGTAGAGGCCGTCGAGTTCCACGTTCGCGCGCGCCTCCTCCCAGGTCTCGCGCAGGGCGCCCTCGGCGGCGGTTTCGCCGTTCTCCATGAAGCCGGCCGGCAGGGTCCAGAAACCCCGGCGCGGCTCGATGGCCCTGCGGCAGAGCAGGACGCGCCCGTCGTGCACGGCGAGGCAGCCGGTCACGATGCGCGGGTTCCGGTAGTGGATGGTGCCGCACCCGTCGCAGACGTGGCGCTCGCGCTCGTCCCCCTGCGGGATGCGCAGGTGCACCGCCTCGCCACATTCACTGCAGAACCGCATGCCCGACCTCCCTGCCCGGATGGATGCGCGCCGGCGTCGGTGCCTGACGCGGGAGCCCGGCGACGCTATGATCCGGGCCCTCACAGGACGCCGGAGTTCGACCATGCCGATCTATCGCCTCGGCGACCGCCAGCTCGAGACCCAGGGGGATCACTGGATCGCGGAGACGGCGATCGTCATCGGCAGCGTGCGTCTCGAGCGCAACGCCAGCATATGGTGGAACGCCGTGCTCCGTGGCGACAACGACCTGATCACCGTGGGCGAGAACAGCAACGTCCAGGACGGCAGCGTGCTGCACACGGACGGGGGCATGCCCCTGGAGATCGGCAGCAACGTGACCATCGGCCACATGGTGATGCTCCATGGCTGCACCATCGGCGACAACTCGCTGATCGGCATCGGCGCCGTCATCCTCAACGGGGCGCGCATCGGCCGCAACTGCATCATCGGCGCGCGGGCGCTGATTCCGGAGAACAAGGAGATTCCCGACAACTCCCTGGTCATGGGCGCCCCCGGCAAGGTGGTCCGGGAGATCGGCGACGACCATGCCCGCATGATCGCCCAGGGCGCGGCCCACTATGTCGACAACTTCCGCCGCTATCGGGACACGCTGGAGCGGATCGGATGAGCGGCCAGGGCCCGTCCCTCCAGGGAGCTGCGCCGCGTCCGCGGCCCAGGGTGCCCTCGCCCTGCGTCTCGATCTGCAGTCTCGACGCGCAGGATCTGTGCACGGGCTGCTGGCGCAGTGCCGAGGAGATCGCACGCTGGAATCTCCTCGACGACGAGGAACGCCGCAGGGTGCTGGCGCGCACGCGGGCGCGCATGCAGGCCGCCGGCGTGCTGTTCGACTGAGTCCGGGAGGCGCGCGGATGCATGAGCACGAGGTGGTTCTCGGGACGCCCGGCACGGCCGGGGCCTGTCGCGTTCTGCTCTGTGGTGCCGGTGAGCTCGGCAAGGAATTCGTCATCGAGCTGCAGCGCTTCGGCTGTGAGGTCATCGCCGTCGATCGCTATGCCGGCGCGCCGGCCATGCAGGTCGCTCATCGATCGCACGTCATCGACATGCTCGACGGCGCCGCGCTCCGCCGCGTGGTGGAGTCGGAACGTCCGACCCTGATCGTGCCCGAGATCGAGGCGATCGCGACGGACACGCTCATCGAACTCGAGGCCGAGGGGTTCCACGTGGTGCCGACGGCGCAGGCGACCCGGCTCACCATGAACCGGGAAGGGATCCGGCGGCTCGCGGCGGAGCGCCTCGGGATCCGCACCTCGCCCTATGCCTTCGCGTCCGATGCGGCGGCCTTCCGCCAGGCCGTCGCGCGCATCGGTCTGCCCTGCGTGGTCAAGCCGGTCATGAGCTCCTCCGGCAAGGGCCAGTCGGTGCTGCGCACGGAGGCGGACATCGAGCACGCCTGGACCTACGCCCGGGAGGGCGCGCGCGGTGCAGGCGGGACGGTGATCGTCGAGGGTTTCGTCGACTTCGACTACGAGATCACCCTGCTGACCGTCCGCCACGCTGCCGGCACCGCCTTCTGCGAGCCCATCGGTCATGTGCAGGTCGATGGTGACTACCGGGAGTCCTGGCAGCCGCAGCCCATGAACCGGCGCGCCCTCGAGCGCTGCCGGGACATCGCCCGGCAGATCACCGATGCGCTCGGCGGCCTGGGCCTGTTCGGCGTCGAGTTCTTCATCCGCGGGGACGACGTCTGGTTCAGCGAAGTCTCGCCGCGGCCGCACGACACCGGCCTGGTGACCCTCGCCTCCCAGGAACTCAGCGAGTTCGCGCTGCACGCGCGTGCGGTGCTCGGTCTGCCCATCCCGGAGATCCGCCAATGGTTGCCGGCGGCGTCCTGCGTGCTGCTCGTGGAGGGGCAGTCGACGGCGCCGACCTTCGGCAATCTCGACGCGGCCCTGGCGGGGGTGGGCACGCAGCTGCGCCTCTTCGGCAAGCCGGAGGTCGCGGGTCGGCGGCGCATGGGCGTGGCGCTCGCCGTCGCCGATGACATCGAGACGGCGCGAGCGCGGGCCCGCGCCGTCATCGACGCCATCGAGGTCCGGCTCTGATGCCCGGGACGCTCGTGTTGCGAGCATCGGACGAGCGGCATAGACTTCTCGAAGCATCGAGGAGTTCGTTCGTGATCCGAACTGCGATACATCCCACCCAGCGTGGCCATGCCCAGGGCGTGGCGAAAGGCGTGCGTCTGCCTGCCCATGCGCTCCTCGGACTGCTGCTGACGCTGCGACTGCCGGCGCTGCGGCCGGCATCCTGATCCTCCGCAGGGGCGTGTCCTTGCCCCGAGCGACAATTGACCCGACATTGCTTTCCTACCTTTCGCGACGGAAGGTCGCGCGCCGCTGGCCCATGGAGCCACCGGGCGAGGGCCTTCCCGGAGAACGAACATGAGTCGCAGCAGCTATGGCTATGAACGCGCCGGCAGCCGTGGGGGCGCCATGCCCTACGGCAAGTACCGGGCCTTCCCGCCGATCGATCTTCCCGACCGGACCTGGCCCGGTCGGGTCCTGAGCGAATCCCCCCGTTGGTGCAGCGTCGATCTGCGCGACGGCAATCAGGCGCTCATCGATCCCATGCGCCCCGAGGAGAAGCTGCGCTTCTGGAATCTCCTGCTCGGCCTCGGCTTCGAGGAGATCGAGGTCGGCTTTCCCGCCGCGTCGCAGACGGATTTCGACTTCGTCCGCAAGATCATCGACGAGGACCGCATTCCCGAGGCGGTCACCATCCAGGTGCTCTGTCAGGCGCGCGAGGAACTGATCGCGCGCAGCGTCGATGCGCTTGCCGGCGCGAAACGCGCCATCTTCCATCTCTACAACTCGACCTCGACGCTGCAGCGCCGCGTGGTCTTCGGCATGGACCGGGCGCAGATCATCGCGCTCGCGGTGCAGGGCGTGGAGTGGGTCAAGCGTGAGGTCGCGCGCATTCCCGACACCGAGGTCGTGCTCCAGTATTCCCCGGAGAGTTTCACGGGCACCGAGCTGGCGTTCGCCGTGGAGGTCTGCTCCGCGGTCGCGCAGGCATGGGGCGTGGGTCCCGACCGGAAGATGATCGTGAACCTTCCGGCGACCGTCGAGATGTCCACGCCCAACGTCTATGCCGATCAGATCGAGTGGTTCTGCCGCAATTTCCCGGAACGCGAGCACGCGGTGATCAGTCTGCACACGCACAATGACCGGGGCACGGGCATTGCCGCGACGGAGCTCGGCATCCTGGCGGGCGCGGAGCGCGTCGAGGGTACGCTCTTCGGCAACGGTGAGCGGACGGGGAACGCGGATCTCGTGACCCTCGCCATGAATCTCTTCTCCCAGGGCGTCGATCCCCAGCTCGATTTCTCCGATCTGCGCCATGTGCGCAGCGTCGTGGAGTCCTGCAACAAGCTGCCCGTGCACGAGCGCCATCCCTATGCCGGAGACCTGGTCTTCACGGCCTTCTCGGGCTCCCACCAGGATGCGATCCGCAAGGGCATGACCCAGGTCGACGCGGATCACTGGGAAGTGCCCTACCTCCCCATCGATCCGGCCGACGTCGGCGGGCACTACCGGGAGACCGTGCGGGTCAACAGCCAGTCCGGCAAGGGCGGTGTGGCGTTCGTACTCGAGAATCACTTCGAGCTCGCCCTGCCGCGCGCGCTGCTCATCGAGTTCGCGCGGGTGGTGCAGGAGCGAGCGGATCGGGAAGGGGGCGAGCTCAAGGCGGCCGAACTGCGCGGCGTCTTCGATGCGACCTATCTCGACATCGAGGGACCCTACGCCCTGAAGCGCTACCACCTCGACGACTTCCCCATGGAGGACGGCACCGAGGGCATGCGTTGCTCGGCCGTGCTCAGTGTGTCCGGTCAGGAGATCGAGACCACGGGCGAGGGCACGGGGCCCATCGCGGCCTTCGTGCATGCGGTGGAGCGTGCGATCAACGAGCGCTTCGCCGTGGAGCACTTCCACGAGCAGTCGGAGGAGACCGGAAGCGCCGCGCGGGCGCTGTGCATCGTCGGATTGAAGGACCCCGACGGCGGGATCGTCTGGGGGGCCGGCGCCAGTCGCAACACCGTGACGGCCTCCTTCGAGGCGGTGCTGTCCGCCCTCAACCGGCGCTGGTCACCGACCTGAGCGACCCTGCCTTCAGCCGTCTTCCTCCCCGTCGTCCGCCGGCGGGGCGGGAGGCGGCATGATCCGTGCCGCGCGGATCATGTTGTCCTTCGTCTGCAGGATCTCGATGCGGTAGTCGGCGATGCGCACGCAGCACGCCGCTTCCGGAATGAACTCGAGATACTCCACGAGCATGCCGGACAGGGTACGGGGGCCGTCCTGGGGCAGGGACCAGCCCAGGGCGCGATTGATCTCCCGGACCAGGGCCGTGCCGTCGATGATGTAGGCGCCATCGTCCTGTGGATGGATCTCCGGGATGCGCGCCGCCATGTCCGTCGTGAACTCTCCGACGATCTACTCGAGGATGTCCTCGAGGGTCGCGATGCCCTGCACGTCACCGTATTCGTCGACGATCAGGGCGATGCGCCGCTGCTCCTTCTGGAAGTTCAGGAGCTGGATGTGCAGGGGCGTGTTCTCCGGGACGAAGTAGGGCTCGCGCGTCTCCTGCAGCAGTGCCGCCTTGGTGAGTTCGGGCTGACGCAGGAAGCGCGCAGCGTTGCGCAGATGGAGAATGCCGACCACGTCGTTGATCGATCCCTTGTAGACCGGCAGGCGCGTATGGCTGCTGTTGCAGAGCTGGGTGACGATGTCCTCCATGTCGTCCTCCAGGTCGATGCCGACGATCTCCGAGCGCGGCACCATGATGTCGTCCACGGTGACCTTCTCCAGATCGAGGATGGACAGCAGCATGTCCTGGCGCTTGATCGGGAGGTGTGCGCCCTCGTCGACGAGCGTGCGCAGCTCCTCCGGCGTCAGTTTCTCGCCGGCTGCGGCGCTGCCGTCGCCGCGCATGAAGGGGCGCGCGACCCCGTTGGCGAAGGTGTTCAGGAGCCAGACCACTGGATAGAGCAGGCGCAGCAGGGGCGAGAGGATCCAGCTCGATGGATAGGCGATCCGTTCCGGCGCGTAGGCCGCGATGGTCTTGGGTGCGATCTCCGCGAAGATCAGGAACACGAAGGTGAGCACGAAGGGTGCGATCGCCACACCGAGCTCGCCGAACTGGCGCAGGGCGATGAGCGTCGCCACGGTCCCGGCGAAGAAGTTCACCACGTTGTTGCCGAACAGGATGATGCCGAGGAGTCGATCGGGTCGCTGCAGGAGATCGCTCGCGCGGACCGCACCCCGGTGCCCCTCCTTGGCCAGATGGCGCAGCCGGTAGCGGTTGAGCGACATCATCGCCGTCTCGGAACTCGAGAAGTAGGCGGACAGGACGATCATGACGGCGATGAGGCCGTACAGGACGGGCAGGGAGGCGTGTTCCAAGGCGGGGTTTACCGATTGAGGATGACTTCGACCACGAGTTTGCTGCCGAAGTAGGCCAGCATCAACAAGGCGAAGCCCGACAGGGTCCAGCGGATCGCCGTGCGTCCGCGCCATCCGAGACGATGCCGACCCCAGAGCAGGACGGCGAAGACCACCCAGGAGGAGATCGAGAGCACCGTGTGGTGGACGACATGCTGGGCGAACATGTTGTCGAGGAAGATCGCGCCCGTCAGGAGCGCTGCCGTCAGCAGGATGAGACCGACCCAGAGCAGTTCGAAGAGCAGGCTCTCCATGGTCTGCAGCGGCGGCAGATTGCGCAGCAGGGAGAAGGCCCGCCGCCCCCGGAGCTGGCGTTCCTGCCAGGCCACCAGGAGCGACTGGCACACGGCGACGGACAGGACGGAATAGGCGAGCAGCGCCACCACCACGTGCGCCGCGAAGCCGGCGCCGAGCTCTGCGGGTGGGTGATAGTGCGTGTCGAAGACGAGCGCCGTGCTCAGGGTCAGGGCGGCGAAGGGGAAGAGCACCACGTAGAGGTTCTCGAGGGGCCGCCCGAAGCTCGACAGCAGGATCACCGCCACCATCGTCAGGGAAACCAGGGCCAGTACCCGGAACAGCCCCAGATCGAGCCCGTCCTGGAGGAACATCAGCTCGATCACCAGCCAGCCATGGAACAGCACGGCGGCCACGGCGATGCCGTGCACCAGGCTGCGGCGCGAGGGTTGCTGACGGGCGATGCCCGCAAACTGCACCGTTGCACCCGCGAGATAGAGCAGCACGCCGAGCAGGCCCGGCAGGACGACGTTCATGCGCGGCTCATGCCGGCCAGACAGGGGCGCCAGTGTGCCACGTCGTGGGCCCCGCCATGAAGCAGGATGGCGCAGGACGGGCCCGATCCGAGCTGCGGTATACTGACCGCCTGAATCAGGACGGCATCGCCTGCGCCGGGGTGTCGTCCGGACCATCCGATCGATCCGGCCCGACGCTGCCGCCCGCGTGCTGCAACGGCAAGGAGTGCTCGACCCATGTTCGACAGTCTCTCGGAACGCCTCACAGCGAGCCTGCGCGCCATCGGCGGCAAGGCGAAGCTGACCGAGGAGAACATCTCCGAAACGCTGCGCGAGGTGCGCCGGGCGCTCCTCGAGGCCGATGTCGCCCTCTCCGTGGTCAAGGACTTCATCGATCGGGTCCGCGAGCGCGCCATCGGCATGGACGTCTCCGCGTCCCTGAGCCCCGGCCAGGCCTTCGTGAAGGTCGTGCACGAGGAGCTCGTGCATGTCATGGGCGACAGCAACGATGGGCTCGCGCTCAACGTCAAGCCGCCGGCCGTGATCCTGCTCGCCGGTCTCCAGGGCGCGGGCAAGACGACCACGGTGGCCAAGCTGGCGCGCTTCCTCATGGAGCGCGAGAAGAAGCGGGTCATGGTCGTGTCCACGGACGTCTATCGCCCGGCGGCCATCGACCAGCTCCAGACCCTTGCAGGCCAGGTCGGCGTTGAGTTCTTCCCGAGCACACCGGACCAGGATCCCGTGGCGATCGCCGAGGCGGCGGTGCAGGCAGCGCGCAACCAGGTGCGCGACGTCCTCATCGTCGATACGGCCGGACGTCTGCACGTCGACGCCGACATGATGGACGAGGTGGGCCGCATGCACCGGGCCCTGGCCCCGGCGGAAACGCTCTTCGTCGTCGATGCCATGACCGGCCAGGATGCGGCCAACACGGCCAGGGCCTTCGCCGACGCCCTGCCCCTGACCGGTGTGGTCCTGTCCAAGGCCGACGGCGACGCACGCGGCGGTGCCGCGCTGTCCGTGCGCCAGATCACGGGCAAGCCCATCAAGTTCCTGGGGGTCGGCGAGAAGACCGATGCCCTGGAGCCCTTCTTCCCGGATCGCATGGCCTCGCGGATCCTCGGCATGGGCGACGTGCTCACGCTCATCGAGGAGGCAGAGCGCAAGCTCGATCGCGACAAGGCGGACAAGCTCGCCCGGAAGATGCAGAAGGGGCAGCGCTTCGATCTCGAGGACTTCCGGGATCAGCTGCAGCAGATGAAGACCATGGGGGGCATGGCCGGCATGCTCGAGAAGCTGCCGGGCATGGGGCAGGCGGCGAAGGTCGCCGAGTCGAAGCTCGACGACCGGGTCTTCCTGCGCATGGAGGCCATGATCGGCTCCATGACGCCTCAGGAGCGTCGCTATCCGGACGTGATCAGCGGCTCGCGGAAACAGCGCATCGCGCGGGGATCCGGGGTCCAGATCCAGGACGTCAATCGTCTGCTCAAGCAGCACAAGCAGATGCAGAAGATGATGAAGAAACTCACCAAGAAGGGCGGCATGCAGAAGATGATGCGGGGCATGGGCGCCATGATGGGAGGCGGCGGCACGCCGCCGGGCATGCCCCCGCCCGGGGGCGGCTTCCGCCGTTGAGGCGGTCGCCCGGACGAGCGCCTCCAGCAGTTCCCAAAGCGGGCGGCTTCACGTAGAATTCCGCGCCTTTACGTCGGGCTCCTCGGGTTTTCCGAGGGGCGGCAACGAGTTACCGCAGCGAGCGACACATGGTCACAATCCGTCTGGCCCGTACGGGTGCGAAGAAGCGTCCGTTCTACCACCTCAACGTCGCCGAAGGATCGGCCAAGCGCGACGGTCGATTCATCGAGCGCATCGGGTTCTTCAATCCGATCGCTCGCGGCAACGAGCAGCGTCTGAAGATCGATCTCGATCGCATCGACTACTGGCTGTCGGTCGGCGCACGCCCGAGCGAGCGCGTCGTCCAGCTGGTGCGCGAGGCGCGCAAGGCGGGCGCAGCGGCGCCGGCTGCCGCGGAAGCCTGATCGAGCGCGGCCGTCGCTCACGAGCGCAGGCCCGTGAACGCCGAGGTGCCGATCGTCGTGGGGCGCGTGCTGAAGCCGCATGGCGTCCGCGGCTGGGTGAAGGTCGCGTCCTACACGGAGCCGCCCGATAACCTGGCGGCCTACCGGCCCTGGCTTCTCGCCAACGGGTCGACGTGGGAAGCGGTCGAGGTCGACCAGATCCAGGCCCAGCCGAAGGGGTTCCTCGTGCGTCTGGACGGCTGCGAGGATCGCGATGCCGCAGAGCGGCTGTCCGGGCGTGAGATCGCTGTGCCACGGGCATGTCTGCCCGCGGCCGATCCGGACGAGGCGTACTGGTTCGACCTCATCGGTCTGGACGTCGTGACGCCTGACGGCGAGGCGCTCGGGCGGGTGGAACGGATCCTGGAGACCGGGGCGAACGACGTGCTCGTCGTCCGGTCCGAGGCGCGCGAGCGGCTCGTGCCCTTCATCGATGGCGTCGTACGGGAAGTCGACCTCGAGGCGGGGCGCCTCGTCGCCGTCTGGGATCCCGATTTCTGAGGACGGGCATCGCGGCGAGGCAGGATCCCATGCGCATCGGCGTCGTGACCCTGTTTCCGGAGATGCTCGAGGCGGTCACGGCCTACGGGATCACGGGCCGCGCGGTGGCGAGCGGTTTGCTGTCGGTCTCGGCCTTCGATCCGCGATCGCACGCTCCGGATCGACACCGGACCGTGGACGACAAGCCCTACGGCGGCGGTCCCGGCATGGTGATGAAGGTCGAGCCGGTGCGGGCCGCGTTGCGGGATGCACGTCGCGCACTGCCCGATGCGCCCGTGCTGCACCTGACGCCGCAGGGGCGACGCTTCGACCAGTCGGGAGCACGCGAGCTGGCAGGGCGGGACGCGTTGATCCTGCTCGCCGGGCGCTACGAGGGCATCGACGAGCGCGTGATCGACCGCGACGTCGACGAGGAATGGTCGATCGGGGATTTCGTCCTCTCCGGCGGCGAACTGGCCGCCATGGTCGTGATCGACGCGGTGTGCCGGCTGCTGCCGGGCGCTCTGGGTGACGAAGGGTCGGCGGCGGCCGATTCCTTCATGGACGGATTGCTCGATCACCCGCACTATACGCGGCCCGAGGTCATCGACGGCCAGGGCGTGCCCGACGTGCTGTTGTCGGGCAACCACGAGGCCATCCGACGCTGGCGCCTGATGCAGGCGCTCGGTCGGACCCTGACACGGCGTCCCGATCTGCTGGCGGGGCGCGAACTCGACGCGGAGATGCGTCGATTGCTGGATGCCTATCTGACCGAGACCGGTGAATGACCGGTACGCGGATCGCACGGAGAGTGGAGCGATGAGCAAGAACAAGATCATCTCGGCCCTGGAGACCGAGCAGATGGACCGCGAGATCCCGGCCTTCGGCCCGGGCGACACGGTCGTCGTCCAGGTCAAGGTGAAGGAAGGGAACCGGGAACGGCTGCAGGCCTTCGAGGGCGTCGTCATCGGCAAGCGCAATCGTGGGCTGAATTCCGCCTTCACGGTGCGCAAGATGAGCCACGGCGTCGGCGTGGAGCGCTCCTTCCAGGCCTACAGCCCGATGATCGAGTCGATCACGGTGAAGCGCCGCGGCGACGTCCGTCAGGCGAAGCTGTACTACCTCCGCGAGCGCTCCGGCCGCTCGGCGCGCATCCGCGAGAAGATCGTGCGCGGAGGCAAGGCTGCCGCACAGGCCGCCGCCGCATCGGAGGTGCCGACGATCACCGACGTCGTCGAGACGCCGGTGACCGAGGATCCTGCTGCCGAGTGAGCTGCGCCCCCGGCGTCGCCGCAGGGCGTCGTCGGGTGCCTGGCGCGCGACGCGCCCACGGACCGGATGCGCCGGCCGGGTTCGGTGAGCGTGGCGAAGCGCAGGGAAGAAGGAAAAAAGTGAGCAGGCCCACCGTGGGAAATCGGGGAGGGAGAGAGCGATCACTCCCACGGTGGGCCTGGCTCTGATCCTGAACGCCGGGGAGAGACGGTCCGGGCACAGGGTTCGCGAACGAGGCTCCAGGGGACGCAGAGAGCCTGTCGTTCGCATCAGGACTTCTGCATCAGCCGTGCCAGCCATTCCCGGGCGCGTCGCCTCTCCCCCCAACTTCTTGTTTTTCAAATCAACTTGGCTGCAGGCCGGGGTCGCGCCGCGCCCATTCGCGCGCGGTGCGTCGTCCGAGTCGCCTCCACGCTGATACGCCGTGGCGCGTGGTGGGCGGTGCTGCACCAGCCTGGTGCCGGATGCGCGCATTGACGCCCGGGGGGGCCAGGCCCTTGAATTGGCCGCTCCCGAGCCCGGGGTCCGATCATGAGTCCGGATGCACGCCTCCACGACGACGACCGCGCGCTGATCGCCGCCTGGGTCGACGATCTCTGGCTCCAGCGCGGCTTGTCGACCCACACCCGCGCGGCCTACCGGCGTGATCTCGAGGGCCTGGCGCGCTGGCTGGCGCCGGAGCGGCGGCTCCTCGACGCGGCGCGTTCGGATCTCTTCGACTACCTGTCCGAACGATTCACGGCCGGCTATCGACCGCGCTCCACGGCTCGCCTGCTCTCCAGTCTGCGCAGCTTCTTCCGCTGGCTTCTGGAGCGGGGGCGCATCGACGCCGATCCGACCCTGGACGTGGCGAGCCCGCGCCAGGGACGCCCGCTGCCGGACACGCTCACGGAAGCGGACGTGCTCGCGCTGCTTGCGGCGCCGGATGTCGACACGCCGCTCGGCCTGCGCGATCGCGCCATGCTCGAGACCCTCTATGCCTGCGGTCTGCGCGTGTCGGAACTGGTCGGACTGGGGATCGGTTCGCTGAACCTCCGCCAGGGGGCCCTGCGTGTCCTCGGCAAGGGGCGGAAGGAGCGCCTCGTCCCGCTCGGCGAGGAGGCGCTCGAATGGATCAGCCGCTGGCTGCGCGACGGACGCCCTGAGCTCCTCGGTGGCCGAACGGACGCCGAGGTGCTCTTCCCCAGCACGCGTGGCACCTTCATGACCCGGCAGACCTTCTGGCATCGCGTGCGGCGCCATGCCGCCGCTGCGGGGATCACGCGCCCGCTGTCGCCGCATACGCTCCGTCACGCCTTCGCGACCCATCTGCTCAATCACGGCGCCGACCTTCGCGTGGTGCAGCTGCTCCTCGGCCATGCGGACCTGTCGACGACGCAGATCTACACGCACGTTGCGCGCGCCCGGCTCAAGGCCCTGCACGAGGCCCACCATCCGCGCGGCTGAACTCCGGAACTTCAGGCGCGGAGGGGGTCCAACGGGTGACCCGATGGCGAAACGCGGATCGGGCGTTCTGGCTCGAGGTCCCCGGAGGCCCGATCACCGCTGTTGTGCCACAATTGGGGAAGAGTCGGGCCCGACCCTGAAACCGGGGTCAGCCCGCCCGCCAAACGGAGAGTCTTCATGTCGCATTCCGCCTTCCGCCTGCCGGGCACGCTGCTCGCGATCGGTCTCGGCTGTCTCGCCCTCTTCGCCGTCGCCGCGGAGGAGGTCCGTCTCGAGGGCCCGCACGCGAAGAAGATCCTCGACCGACTCGAGGCGGCGCGCCCGGGTCTGCCCATCGTGGCCGTGGATCCCGCCGGCGTCGGTGATCTCTACGCGATCGAGATGAGCGACGGTACCGTGCTCTATGCCACGGAGGACGGCTCCCATCTGGTCGCCGGCGATCTCTACCGGATCGGCCCCGACGGCCTCGAGAACCGCACCGAGGAGCGCCGCTCCGACAAGCGCGTCGCCATGCTGCGTGCGCTCGAGGAGAAGGACATGATCGTGTTCTCGCCCAAGGGCGAGACGCGGGGCGTGGTGAACGTCTTCACCGACGTCGATTGCGGCTTCTGCCAGCGCCTTCACCAGGAAGTCCCCGAACTCAACGCCATGGGGATCGAGGTGCGCTATCTCGCCTTCCCCCGTGCCGGCATCGGCTCGGCCTCCTACGACAAGATCGTCTCCGCCTGGTGCGCGACCGATCCCCGGCAGGCGCTCACGCGGCTGAAGTCCGGTGATCCCATCGAGCCGCGCTCCTGCGACAACCCGGTGGCGGCCCAGTACCGGCTCGGCCAGGAAATGGGCGTGCGCGGCACGCCGGCACTCTTCCTCGAGGACGGACGCATGCTGCCCGGCTACATGCCCGCGGCCGCCCTGGCAGCCGAGATGGGCCTGTCCGTCGGGTCCTGAGCGGCGCCTGATCACCCCACTGCGCCCCTGGCGCTCGACGAGCGTCGTCGGGCGCAGCCCGCTTGCCGCACGCGTTGACGCCCCAGCGGGCGGTCGGTAACGTTCGCCGCCTTTCCGCCGTCGGATCCTCGGTCGGCGTTCCTTCGGACGAGGGGGCGAAGGACAGCGCGTGCAACCCGTCAGCATCGGTATCTGCGGCATCGGCACCGTGGGCGGCGCCGTCTTCGACGTGCTCCACCGCAACGGTACGGAAATCACCCGCCGCGCTGGCCGTGACATCCGCATCACGGCCCTCGGCATGCGTCGCGAACGGGCCGGCTTCGATGCCCGCGGGGCGCGGATCGAGCGCGACCTGCTCGCCATCGCCGACGCTCCGGACATCGACGTGCTCGTGGAGCTCATCGGCGGCACCACGACGGCCCGAGAGCTGGTCCTGCGCGCCATTGCGTCAGGCAAGCACGTGGTCACGGCGAACAAGGCGCTCATCGCGGAACACGGCAACGAGATCTTCTCGGCGGCGCGGGAGCGTGGCGTCGCCGTGGCCTTCGAGGCGGCCGTCGCGGGTGGCATCCCGCTCATCAAGGCGATCCGCGAAGGGCTTGCGGCCAATCGCATCGCCTGGCTCGCCGGGATCATCAACGGCACCTCCAACTACATCCTCACGGAGATGCGCGCCGCCAAGCGCGAGTTCGCCGACGTCCTCGCCGAGGCGCAGCGCCTCGGCTATGCGGAGGCGGATCCGACCTTCGACGTGGAAGGCATCGATGCGGCGCACAAGCTGACGATCCTCGCGTCCATCGCCTTCGGCGTGCCGCTGCAGTTCTCGCGCGCCTACACGGAAGGCATCGGCGCGATCACGGGCGAGGACATCGCCTATGCGGAGGAGCTCGGGTATCGGATCAAGCCGCTCGGGCTGACCCGCATGACGCCCCAGGGCATCGAACTGCGCGTCCATCCCACGCTCGTGCCGGCGCACCAGCTGCTCGCTAACGTCGACGGCGTGATGAACGCGGTGCTCGTCTCCTCGGACGCCGTGGGGCCCACGCTCTACTACGGCCCCGGTGCCGGCGGTGAGCCGACCGCATCCTCGGTGGTCGCCGATCTCGTCGACGTGGTCCGGGCCATGTCCATGGATCCCGCGCAGCGAGTGCCCTATCTCGCCTTCCAGCCCGATGCGCTGTCCGATCTGCCCGTGCTGCCCATGGGCGAGATCGTTTCCGCCTACTATCTGCGGATCTTCGCCCAGGACCGCCCCGGCGTGCTCGCGCGGGTGGCGACCCTCCTGGCCGACAACGGCATCAGCATCGAGGCGCTCATCCAGCGCGAGCAGGAGATCCGCGAGATCGACGACGAGGCCTGGGTGCCCATCATCCTGCTGACCCACCGCGTGCGCGAAGCCGATCTGGAGCGCGCGCTCGAGGCGATCGAGGCCCTCGACGACACCCGCGGTCGGGTCGTGCGCCTGCGCGTCGAGAGCCTCGACGCGCGTTCCTGATTCCGCGGCCGTGATCGCCGCGCCGCGGATCGTCGAACGCCCCTGCCCGGAAGGGGTCGATCGGCTCGCCCGGGAGGCGGACATTCCACCGCTCCTCGCCCGCCTCTACGCCGCCCGCGGAATCCGCTCGGCCTCCGAACTCGATCTGTCCCTGGGCGCGCTGCCCGATCCCGGCGGACTGCCCGGCATGGACGAGGCCGTCGCGCTGCTGCGACGGGCGCGGCAGGCCGGCACGCGCATCTGCATCGTCGGCGACTACGACGCCGATGGCGCCACCAGCACCGCGGTACTGGTGAAGGGCCTGACCCTGCTCGGCTTTCCGACGCCGGACCATCTGGTTCCCGATCGCTTCACGCTCGGTTACGGCCTGACCGCCGAGCTCGTCGACCTCGCCGTTCGGCGCCATCCCCGCCCCGAGCTGATCGTCACCGTGGACAACGGCATCGCCGCGCACGAGGGGGTGCTCGCGGCGCGTCGCCAGGGCATGGAGGTCCTGGTCACGGATCATCATCTCCCGGGGCCGACGCTCCCCGAGGCCGCTGCGATCCTGAACCCGCGTATCGCTGCGTCGCCGACGCCCTTCGACGCGCTGGCCGGCGTGGGCGTCGCCTTCTTCCTCCTGGCCGCACTGCGTCGGGCCCTGCGAGACGCGGGCGAACTGCCTCCGGACGGGGGCGCTGCGCTCGTCGAATTGCTCGATCTGGTTGCGCTCGGCACGGTCGCGGACGTGGTGCCCCTGGACCCCGTGAATCGGGCCCTGGTGCGCCAGGGCATCGCGCGCATGCGGGCCGGCCGCGCGCGACCGGGCATCGCGGCCCTGGCGGCCGTCGCCGGGCGTGCCCTCGAGCGCCTCGTCGCGGCCGATCTGGGCTTCGCCCTGGCGCCCCGCCTCAATGCGGCCGGCCGCCTCGAGGACATGAGCGAAGGCATCGCCTGCCTTCTTGCGGAGGACGACGCGAGCGCTCGAGGCCTTGCCGAACGGCTGGATGCGCTCAACGCGGAGCGGCGGGAGATCGAGGCGGACATGCGTGCAGAGGCCCTCGCCGCCGCGGAACGCCTCGCCCTCGACGGCGCCCTGCCGCCCGGGCTCTGCCTCTTCGACCCGGGTTGGCACGCCGGGGTGGTGGGCATCGTCGCCGCGCGCGTGAAGGATCGCGTGCACCGCCCCGTGGTGGCCTTCGCCCCGGACGGGCAGGGCGCGCTGCGCGGCTCGGCGCGCTCGATCCGGGGGCTGCACGTCCGCGACGCGATCGCGGCGGTTGCGAGTCGCCATCCGGCGCTGGTGACCCGCTTCGGCGGTCATGCCATGGCGGCCGGTCTGACGCTGCCCGCGGCGCATTTCGAGACCTTCGCGGCGGCCTTCGGCGAGGAGGTCGGCCGCCACCTCGACGCCTCGGCGCTGGGCGCCGAGTTCGTCACCGACGGCGAACTGGCGAGCGCCGAGCTGGATCTCGCCACGGCCCTGCTCATCGAGCGCGCCGGACCCTGGGGCCAGGGCTTCCCCGAGCCGGAGTTCCATGGCTGCTTCGAGGTGATCTCCAGCCGCGTCGTCGGCGAGGCCCATCTGCGCCTGGAGCTTCGCGCCGGGGCGCGGCGCCTTCCCGCCATCGCCTTCGGCGCCGTCGAGGCGGGCTGGAGCACGCCGCCGTCCCCGGTCCGGATCGTCTACCGCCCCGTGGTCGATCGCTATCGCGGCGATGCGCGGCTGCAGCTGCAGGTGCGCCATCTCGAGGCAGGCTGATCTCCGTCGGCACGCGGCAGGACAGACGGAAATCGCCTTCTGGTACACTCCGCGCCCCGCGGCGAGGCGCTCCCGGCACCCCGTCGCCCGACACAACAGCCCTACGGCGTCGTCGTCGCGATCGGGCCCGAGTTCAGGAACGAGGAGTGTCATGCAGGACGTCAACGCCTTGCGCGAGCAGATCCAGGACCTCAGTGAGCGCACGTCGGCGCTCAGGGGGTATCTTTGACTACGAAGGCAAGAAGGAACGCCTCGAGGAGGTCGAGCTCGAGCTTGCCCAGCCGGGCGTGTGGAACGACCAGGACAAGGCGCAGGCCCTTGGGCGTGAGCGCGCGTCTCTCGAGGGGGTGGTGTCGGTCCTGGAACGTCTCGGGTCGGGGCTGAGCGACGCCGGGGAACTCTTCGACCTCGCCATCGAGGAGTCCGACGAGGACACCTTCGAAGCCCTGCGTGCCGATGTCGAGGGCTTCGCCCAGGAGCTGCATCGCCTCGAGTTCCGCCGCATGTTCGCCGGCGAGATGGACGGATCGGACTGCTACGTCGACATCCAGGCGGGCTCCGGCGGCACCGAGGCCCAGGACTGGGCGGAGATGCTCCTGCGCATGTACCTGCGCTGGGCGGAGCGGCGTGGCTTCGAGACGGAGGTCATCGAGCTCTCTCCCGGCGAGGTCGCCGGAATCAAGGGGGCCACAATGCTCGTGCGGGGCGATCATGCCTTCGGCTGGATGCGCACGGAGACCGGGATCCATCGTCTGGTGCGCAAGTCGCCCTTCGATGCGGGCGCGCGTCGGCACACGTCCTTCGCCTCCGTCTTCGTGGCGCCCGAGATCGACGACGACATCGAGATCGAGATCGATCCCTCCGAGGTGCGGACCGACACCTACCGCTCCTCCGGCGCCGGCGGACAGCACGTGAACACGACGGACTCGGCCGTGCGCCTCACCCACGAACCCACGGGGATCGTCGTGGCCTGCCAGTCCGAGCGCTCGCAGCACCAGAACCGCGACAAGGCCTGGAAGCAGCTTCGCGCCAAGCTCTACGAATTCGAGATGCAGAAGCGCAAGGCCGAGGCCCAGCAGCTCGAGGACAGCAAGTCCGACATCGGCTGGGGGCACCAGATCCGCTCCTACGTGCTCGATCAGAATCGCGTGAAGGATCTGCGCACGAACATCGAGATCAGCAATCCGGACGCCGTGCTCGACGGAGACATCGACGACTTCATCGAAGCGAGCCTCAAAGCGGGTCTGTGACGATCAGGGTGTGCTCGTCGCCGCTGAAGCCGGCTCCCACAGTGCGATGCCCCCTGTGGCAGCCCGCTTCAGCGGCGACGAAGACGGCGAATGCTTGCAGGATCGCGACTGAAGCTCGCCCCCACAGTGCGATGCCCCCTGTGGGAGCCCGCTTCAGCGGCGACCGCCAAAGCGCACACGGATCGAAAGGCCGCACAGGACAGGAAACGCCCATGGCAGACGACAGGCAGGGCCCCGGCTCCGGCGAGGACGAACAGATCGCCTGGCGCCGCGACAAGCTGCGCGCGCTGCGCGACGGCGGTTGGGACTTTCCGAACGATTTCCGTCGCTCCAAGGCCGAGGACGGTCGCGAGCAGGACTCGGCAGTGCTCGAGCGTCTCCATGGCGAGACCGACAAGGACACCCTCGCAGCGCGCGCGCTGCCGGTCGCCCTGGCGGGCCGCCTGGTCAATCGGCGCGGGCCCTTTCTGGTGATCCAGGACGGTGCCGGGCAGATCCAGTTCTATCTCGACAAGCACGCGGCGCCCGAGCTCCGCGCGATCGTCGAGGCCTGGGACATCGGCGACATCGTCGCGGGCGCAGGAACGCTGCAGAAGTCCAATCGAGGCGCGCTCTACGTCCATCTGGACGAGGCCCGGCTGCTCACCAAGGCCCTGCGTCCCCTGCCGGACCAGTACTACGGCATCTCCGATACGGAGCTCCGCTATCGGCGCCGCTATCTCGATCTCATCATGAACCCCGACAGCCGGCGCACCTTTCGCATGCGCTCTGCGATCGTCCGCGAGATCCGCGCCTTCATGGAGGCGCGCGACTTCATGGAGGTCGAGACGCCCATGATGCAGGTGATTCCCGGCGGCGCAGCGGCGCGGCCCTTCGTCACCCATCACAACGCGCTCGACATGGATCTCTATCTGCGCATCGCGCCGGAGCTGTTCCTCAAGCGGCTCACGGTCGGCGGCTTCGAGCGCGTCTACGAGATCAACCGCAACTTCCGCAACGAAGGGCTGTCCACGCGCCACAATCCCGAGTTCACCATGCTCGAGTTCTACTGGGCCTACGCGGACTATCGGGATCTCATGGACCTGACGGAAGCGATGCTGCGTCAGCTCTGCGAGCGCGTGCACGGCACCACGACCCTCACCTATCAGGGTGAGCAGATCGATTTCGGACGGCCGATCCCGCGCCTGCCGGTGCGCGATGCGCTCATCGAGTACGCAGAGCTCGATGCGGCCCTGGTCGACGATCGCGACGCCCTGGCGGCCTTCGCGGCGCGCCACGGCATCGACGTCGAGCCCGGGCACGGCCTCGGCAGCATCCGCTTCGCGCTCTTCGAGGCGCTCGTCGAGGAGCGGATCACGCAGCCGGTCTTCATCACCCAGTACCCCACGGAAGTCTCGCCCCTGTCGCGGCGCAACGACGCCGATCCGGAGGTGACGGATCGCTTCGAGCTCTTCGTCATGGGCCGAGAGATCGCCAACGGCTTCTCGGAGCTCAACGACGCCGAAGATCAGGCGGCGCGCTTCCTCGAGCAGGTGGAACGCAAGGACGCGGGCGACGAGGAAGCCATGCACTACGACGCCGACTACGTGACGGCGCTCGAGTACGGCCTGCCGCCCACGGCCGGGGAGGGCATCGGCATCGATCGCCTGGTGATGCTGCTCACGGACAGTGCATCCATCCGCGACGTGCTGCTCTTTCCGCACATGCGGCCGCGGCAGTGACGATGTCGGGCGCGAAGAGCGGCTGGCGCTTCGGAAGCCGCAGCGATGCGGACGAGGTGGTCGCGGGTCACGATCTCTCGGATCGCACCCTCATCGTCACGGGCGCGAACACCGGGATCGGTTTCGAGACCGCCCGGGCGCTCGCGTCCGCCGGCGCGCGGGTGATCCTCGCCTGCCGCCAGACGGCGACGGGGCAGGCCGCGGTCGATCGCATTCGCGCGCTGCATCCGAACGCTCGTGCGGAAGCCATGCACCTGGACCTGGCCTCCTTCGCGAGCATCCGCGCCTTCGTCGAGCGTCTCGATGCGCCCGTGATCGATGCCCTCGTGTGCAACGCGGGCCTCGCCGTGACCCGCTACGAGGAGACGGCCGAGGGGTTCGAGAAGACGCTCGGGGTCTGCCACATCGGCCACTTCCTCCTCACCCGTCTGCTCATGCCTCGACTGCTGGCCGCGCCACAGCCGCGTCTGGTCGTGGTGTCCAGCGAGTCCCACCGCATGCCGCCGCGCCTCGACTTCGCGCGCCTGCCCATGACGGCCGGGAACTTCCGCGGCCTCGTGGCCTACGGCCAGGCGAAGCTCTGCAACGTCCTCTTCGCCAAGGCGCTCCAGCGCCGCTACGGGGCGCGGGGGCTCGTCGCCTGTGCGCTCCATCCCGGGACTCTCGTGACCACGGACATCGGTCGCTATTCGGGGGTCTTCGCCGTGCTCATGAAGCTCGTCTCGCCCTTCACCAAGACGCCCTCGCAGGGCGCGGCGACGTCCGTGGAGGCGCTCGTCCACGAGCCGGCATCGGAACTGGCCGGCGTCTACCTCTCCCATTGCCGCCCCGTGGCCTGCACGGCCGAGGCTGATGACCCCGCCGTGGCCGATCGACTCTGGGCGCTCAGCGAGGACTGGGTCGCGTCGGCGGCGGCGCCGCCCTGGCCTGCGGACGAGACGCCCGCGCCGGAGCCGGTCCCGGCGACACCCACGACCGAGGGCCCGGCGGCCTGAGGTCCGCCCGGAGCCGTGCCGCCGTGACCGCCGCCGACCGCATCCGCCTGGAAGCCAGCTGGAAGCAGGCGCTGCTGCCCGAGTTCGAGGCGCCCTACATGGCGCGTCTGCGTGCCTTTCTCGCCGCGCAGAAGGCGCAGCGCAAGGCGGTCTATCCCCCCGGCGACGAGATCTTCGCAGCGCTCGACCGCACCCCCCTGGATGCGGTGAAGGTCGTGATCATCGGCCAGGATCCCTACCACGGTCCCGGCCAGGCGATGGGCCTGTGTTTCTCCGTGCGTCCCGAGGTGCCGATCCCGCCGTCGCTCGTGAACATCTTCCGCGAGATCAATACGGACATGACCGACCCCGACGTGCCCGGAGGGAATCCGCAGGGGCACCTCGGTGACTCGGGGCTGCTCACGGGCTGGGCCGACCAGGGCGTGCTGCTCCTGAACGCCGTGCTGACCGTGGAACGCGGCCAGGCTGGTGCCCATCGGGGTCAGGGCTGGGAGCAGTTCACGGATCGGATCGTCGAGCTCGTCGATGCGCGCCGGGAGCATGTGGTCTTCCTGCTCTGGGGCAGTCACGCGCAGAAGAAGGGGGCCCGGGTCGATCGCGGGCGCCACTGCGTGCTCACGGCGCCGCATCCCTCGCCCCTGTCCGCGCACCGGGGCTTCTTCGGCTGCCGGCACTTCTCCCGGGCGAACCGCTATCTCGTCGAGCACGGGATCGAACCCATCGACTGGTTCCGGACGCACTGATGGGCAAGCGTGCGAAGGGTGGGCTCGTCTACTCCACGGAGACTGGACGCATGTGTCCGGGCTGCCTGCGCCCGGCGGCGGACTGCGTCTGCCGCGACGCATCCCGAACGCCCCCCGCGTCGTCCGGCGACGGCATCGTGCGCATCCATCGAGAGACCAAGGGTCGCAAGGGCGCCGGCGTCACCCTCGTGAAGGGGCTCGCCCTCTCCGAAGCGGAGCTGAGCGCCCTGGCCAAGCGCCTCAAGACCCGCTGCGGCGTCGGCGGGGCCGTCAAGGCGGGTGTCATCGAGCTGCAGGGCGATCAGCGCGAAAAGGTTCGCGAACTCCTCGAGGGGGAGGGGCATCGCGTCAAGCTCGCGGGCGGCTGATCCCCTGTGGGAGCACGCTTCAGCGGCGACCCGCGTGCGCCCGTCGAAGCGTCAAGCCATCGCGGCTGAAGCATGCTCCCACTGGAAGACGGCACTGTGCGAGCCCGCTTCAGCGGCGCCCCGAGGT